>CANHTV010000099.1 GCA_947463285.1 Verrucomicrobiaceae bacterium
ACGGACCATGCTCAAGCGGAGTTGACCGACGTGGTTTTTGTGGATCTGCCAAAGCTGGGCTCGGTCAAAGCAGGCCAGCAGGTCTGCGTGATCGAGTCCGTGAAGGCTGCCAGCGATATTTATGCTCCCATCAATGGCGAGATCATCGCGGTGAATGACGGGCTCACGTCGAATCCAGGGCTGATCAACACTGAGCCTTACGCCGGGGGCTGGATTTTTAAGATCAAGCCAGCTTCAGCTGCTGAAGCTTCAGCGCTGATGGATGCCGCTGCTTACAACGCTCACATCGGTTGATGTAGATCTGATTGTCGGCATCCCGGGATCTCTGAAGGGCGATGATTTTTCATGCCGCAAGTGCGGGGCAGGGAAGTATTTTGCCAAAATTGAGAAACAGACCTGAAATCTTCTCAATCACGGCTAGACTCCACGCCCTGTTAATTTTTCTGTCTCTATCATGTTGAAAACTGTCGCTATCGTAGGCCGCCCGAATGTGGGTAAATCTGCCCTCTTCAACCGCCTCGCCGGGATGAATATATCCATCGTCCACGATCTCGCCGGAGTGACTCGTGACCGCATCACTGCCGAGTGTCGTCGTGGGCCACAGGTTTTCCAGATCATGGACACTGGTGGTATCGGTGCCAATACGGAAGATGTTCTGACCGAGCAGGTGCAGGTGGAGGCCGCCATTGCTTTGGATGTCGCGGATTTGTTGCTCTTCGTGGTCGATGTTTTTGATGGCATCACTCCGATCGATCTGACTCTCGCGAGCATTCTCCGTCGCACAAAGCGGCCGGTGATCTTGGTTTGTAACAAGGCTGATTCCGAGAAACGTCGTCTGGGTTCGAGCGAGTTTTCCAAGCTCGGTTTTTCTGAAATGGCCGAGGTTAGTGCTGTGCATGGCTATGGCATCCCCAATCTGGTGGACATCATTGCCGAGCGTCTCGGGCTGGAAGATCAGGAAGAGGAAACTGAAGAAGAGCGCGATGCCAAATGGGCTGCGCGGCCTTTGAAGCTCGCCGTCGTAGGTCGCCCGAATGCCGGCAAATCATCCTTCATCAATGCCGTGCTCGGCCAGGAGCGTGCCATCGTGAGCGATGTGCCCGGTACGACTCGTGACAGTCTTGATATCCACTGCACTTACAATGGCAAGCGCTACCAGCTCATTGATACCGCTGGGATTCGTCGCCAGTCGAAGCTGGATAATGATGTCGAGATCTTCAGTGTTCAGCGCAGCTACCAGGCCATCAAGCGTGCAGACATCTGCCTGCTGTTCATTGATTGCGCCGATGGTGCCAAGATGCAGGATCGTAAAATTGCCCAGCTGATCTTGGAGGAGCGCAAGCCTTGTATTCTGGTGATGAACAAATTCGATCTGTTTCATACACAGGCCAAACAAAAGGACCGTCTTGAAGAATTGGCCGAAACCATGCGTCGCGAGTTCTTCTTCCTGAGTTATGCGCCCTTGGTGGCGATTTCAGCGAAAAACAAGGACAACATCGGTAAGCTTTTTGTCCAGATCGAAGCTGTGCGCAAAGGCTCGCAGTCACGCATCGGCACAGGTGTGCTTAACCGCATGATGCATCAGGCCATCGAAGACACCCCTGGGCCTCTGGGTCGCAGTCCGCAGGCATTCAAGCTGCTTTATGTCACTCAGGTGAACGAGTCTGAAGATGTCACCGTTCCGGTTCCTCACTTCATCTTCTTTGCCAATCGCGCCACCAAGATGACTGAAGGCTACCTGCGCTTTCTGGAGAGTGTGATTCGCAAAGAATGGCCAGCTCCCGGAGTGCCTTTCCGCATGAGTGTCCGTGGCAAGCAACCTCGCGGTAACGGCAAAAAATAGCGTCCCGAGATCTCGGTCTGTTATTTAGGAACTAAGGCTTGGTCAAAAGCTGTTCAATCCTTTCTAGGAAAATCTAATGTAGCATTAGTGTCACACCTTTTTTGAGCCAGAAGAAAAGGATTCTTGAACCAGAATAAACCTAGGCATGTCTCCCGCCTTGCGCTTTGTTTGAGTCCCTTTACAATCGCGCGCCTTCTTGTCTGACCTCTCATGAAAACTGCTGACGAACTCATGCTCATTCCTCACAAGGAGGGTTATCGCGCATGGCGTTCCAAGGCGGGCCAGACAACCCCCGGTGAGACTGAAAGTCGTGCTTGGCGTGGTGCGGAATGGATCGCTCTACCGTCTCGCTGTGTGATCAGCGTCCCGATGCGATTTCAAGGCATCGACGCGAGTCGCCGTGAATCAGCAGCACAGCTGGAACTGGAGGCCGCAGGACTCGGCACCGAGACAGCGGACAGCACCAATTTTGAGCTGATTCCCCTGAGTAAAGATGACCGTGATCAGCGGGCTGCGACTTACATTCAGGCAGCTCCTCTTCCAGCAGCCATCCTCGAGAATGGCAATGACGCGCAGTTTGCTCCTTCGGTGGCTTTTAAACAGCTGACTCCTGGCGAGATCCTCATCTGGCGTGAGGAGTTACGCTGGGTCTTGGCCATCCCTCATGATCAGGGCGGTGCCATGCATTTTCAGGGGCTTTCCTCTCTGCGTCTCGATGCTGATGCCGCGGCTGAAATCCGCTGCATTCTCGCTTCTCTGGAGCTGGCTGGGATGCAGCCGGATCTTCATTCTGTCTCCATCCTGATGGAGACGGAAGATCAGGAACTCTTGGATGAAGACTTTTGCCATGATCTTGATCTGCCAGTGATTCAAAAGGAGGAAAGCATCCCGCATCATCCCGAGGCGGCTTCGCGACTAGTGCCAACCACTGTGGTCAGATACCGTCACGAGCGTCAGCAGCGGCGGCTGATGATGATGGGCGTTTTGGCCTTCACCTTTGTCTTGATCGCAGCTCTCAGCGCCTTCGCTCTTCGCGTCTTGATGCGTGAGCGCAGCATCATGGCTGAGGAACGCAGGCTGGATGATTTAGAAACCGATCTTCAAACCATCCGTGATGCGAAAGCCAATTGGGAAGATATTCTACCAGCACTGAGCCCAGACACCTATCCCATCGAGTCCATCTATCAGCTGGTGAATTTGTTGCCACCAGAAGGCATCCGACTCACTCGTTTTGAGATCCGTTTGGATGGCATTGTCCTTGACGGTGAGGCCTCTAGTCTCGGTCATGGCATCGAGTTTCGAGATCGTTTGATCGCCGCGCCTGCTTTTAAACGCTGGCAGTGGGAATTCCCTCAACCCACAAGTCTGCCTGACGGCCGCGCGACCTTCCGTGCTGAGGCACGATCCGCTGAAGAAGCTGCCAAGGAAGAAAATACGGAGGTGACTCAGCTATGACCAACAGCGAACAACGTCTCGCCATCGGTCTCGGCGTCGTGCTCATCGCTGGCGGAGCCTTCATTGGTCTGACGAAGCTCAAGACTTGGAAACAGCGAGTCGATACCCGCGCCATGGAAATGGAAACCCGCCGTTCCGAAGCGGATGAACTGCTCGCGAAGCAGGATTTCTGGAATGAACGCTCATCTTGGCTTAGCGAGAAGCAGCCTGTTTTTACCAAAGCGGGGGAAGCCACCACCTCCATTCTCAGTCTCGTCGAAGAACTCGCGACCAAGCACAACGTCAAGATTACTCGCAATCAGCCGACAGAGCCCAGTGAGCGTCCTGGAATGACCTCCGCGAATTTGACGCTCGAACTGCGCGGTGAGATGAAGCCTGTGCTTGAGTGGTTTTATGAGCTGCAAAAGCCTGAGGCCTTCATCACCATCCCAGCTTTGACAATTGTACCGAACGAAGAAGAAACTTCGGAAATCATCGTGAACATGAATCTCCAGAAATGGTTCAGACTCCCAGACGCATGAAACTTCCATTTTTATTTCTTAGCTTTTGGTTAGTTGCACTGGGGGCCATGTTGGCTCAGGATGAACCGGTCATCCAGAGTGATCCGCCTCCTGCGGGAGAAATGGCCAAAGAAGATTCTCCCGTCGAGGAGATACCCGAAGGGACAGAACCGACAGATGGCAATCCGCCTGAAGATGAAGTCGCCATTCCTGCGCCTTATGACATCTCACGCTATCAAGGCACCTGGGAGAAAAATCCCTTCACTCTCAAAACCAAAGCTGTCGCGCAGGCCACAGTGAATTGGGCGCAGGACTGGGCTTTGGCCGGAATGTATAACTACGCCGGGAAAATCCGCGTCAGCATTCGCAACAAACAGACCAGCGAATTCAAACACATCAGCAACCAAGGCAAACCCGATGACGAGTTTCGTTTTATCGACGCCAACTTTAACCGTAATCGTAGCGAAGCCTCAGCCAAGATCGCCAAAGGCACTGAAGAAGCAGAATTAAAATACGACGACAGCACCGCCGCCCAACCCATCACCATCAATAACACCATGCGTCCTGCTGGTGGAACTCAGGGCGGTGTGCCTCCGGCTGGCAGTGGCCTCAATCAAGGAAATCCCATGGCTCAGGGCGGTGTCTTGAATGGTGGTATGGGACGCCCTGGACAGCCTGCACTGACAAGGCCAGCGGCAGGATCAACCAATGGTCGTGTTTTTAATGCACCAGGTCTCCCCAATGGCGTGGCGGCACCGCAAGGAAATATGCAGGGCTCCACCACAAATGGATTGCAGGGTGCCAGTCCTACGGGGGTGCCCATGGGCGGTGGTTTGATCAATGCCGGTAATCCCTCAGCACAAGGAGCTGTCACTCCTCCGACCATTTCACGTCGTCGTCAGTTGATTCCTGCTCCTGTGATTCCAGCCCAGCCCTGAACTGCGCGCTTTTCCCCTTTTTTGTCATGTCTCGCATCGCCTTATTCATCTGCCTTATTCTCGCTGGGATCATGTTGTCTTCTCAGGCACAGATCCCAGCGCAGCCCAGGATTAATCCCAATGCTGTGCCGCCTCCCAATGCTGGTGCGCGCCCATTTGTTCGTCCTGGCGCATCCGCCGCAAATACGCCCCGCCCTGGTGGTCCTGCCAATGCTGCACGTCCTGCTGGCGCGGTGAATGGAGATCCTGCTGAAGATAAACCAGCCATGAAGCCCGAAGATGCCATCAAGGCTGATGGTGGTGTCGAGTTGCAATTTCCCAATACCCCGCTTTCTCAGATCCTGTTGGTTTATGAAGATCTCACAGGCTTAAAGATCATCCGTGATGCCAATGCCGAGCAGGCCACCGTCTCCATTGAAACCACTGGTGAGCTCCCCAAGGAGAAAGCCATCATGTTCATCGAGAAGAGCCTTCTTTTGAACGGTTACTCCTTTGTGCCAGCAGGTGAGGGGATGGTGAAGCTGCTCGCTTTTGATGCCAAAAAACCTCAGACAGAAGGTGCCCCCTTCATTGAATCCGAGATGGAGCTACCTCTGACTGATCAGGTGGTGAACTTCGTCGTCATCCTCAAATACCTGAATGGTGAAGATGCGGTTAAAGCCATTGATCAAGTCATTCCTCGTCACAGCTACGGTGTGCTCACGCCTGTGCCGAATGCCAAAGCCCTCGTCATCACCGAAAATAGCAACACCATCCGCTCCATTTTGTCGCTTCTGGAGCGTCTCGACAGCAAACCTGCTGAGACATTGACGGAGACGATCACGCTGACCCGCTCTGATGCTGAAGATATCAAAAAAGCTCTCGATGAGATTCTTGGCATTGATGAAAAAAACGCCAATGGTGGCAGTGGCCGCACGCCTAGCATCCCTCAAAATCAGCCCGGCACTGTGCCTGGACAGCCTGTGCAGCCGCAAATACCGCTGAATCCCGCGGGGCAATTGGCCTCAGTTGGTTCGACTGGTTCGTCCTCCGCAGAAGCCGCTCCACCCAAGATCTATGCGATCGTTCGTAGAAACTGCCTGTTGGTCACAGCTTCAGCCGATACCATGGTGTATATCAAAACACTCATTCAGGAGCTCGATGCCCCGTCTGAGTTGAGGAACTTTGTCTCACGCGCGCTTAACTACCTTAGTGTCGAGTCAGCGATGACCATCATTAGTGATGCCATCACCCGCACTGAAGGTGACTCTGAAGGTGGCAGCGGCAATACCCCAGGTGGCGCAGGTCAGAATGGACAAAATCAGACCAATACGAACAACACCCAGAATAACCAAAATCGAAATGGCGGTTTGTTTGGCAATAATAACAACAACAGCTTCGGAAATAACGGTCTGGGTGGTTCGAACGATTTTGGCGGAGGCCTTGGTGGTGGCGGTTTAGGTGGAAGCGGTGGTGCCAACCTGCAACCCTTGCGTCAAAACAATGGGCCAACCTCATTGCTCATCGGTAAGACCCTTCTTATTTCTGATCCTATCGCCAACACCGTTTTCGCTTCAGGCCCGCCCGAGCATCTGCGCATTCTCAACGAGATCATGGATGAGTTGGATCATCGCCCTCAGCAGATCATTATCAATGCAGTGATTGGTGAGCACACTGTAGCACTAGATCAGGAAGTGGGTTTTCTTACGATGCTGAGAAAACGAGGCTCTAACCTTTTTAGAGCTGGCGGGCTTGCATCTGGAGGGGTGCTAGACCCAAGATCTGCTACACCACTCAAAGATCTAGCAGCTAATGTAGGGCTCACTTACTTTGGTAATCTAGGTAGCGGGATTGATGTTGCTCTGAGACTATACACTAGTGACACTGACTTCCAGGTTCTCTCTCGGCCAACGCTTTTCACTACGAACAACACTCCTGTAAATATTACCAGTGGTCAGTCCATTCCGATTCAGTCGTCTAGTCAGAATCTAGGGACAGCAGGTGGTCTCATTTCTAATGTTCAGTATCAAGATGTATTGTTGAGTTTGTCAGTCGTGCCTTTGATCAACACACCTGATGAAATAACTCTGCAAATTTCACAATCAAACAGTGAACTTGGAGCGGATAGAACAATAGGTGGCTCTGAATACCCTGAGCTAACAAAACAAGAATACAATACGACCATTGTGTGTCGTAACAAATCTGCCGTTTTGCTAGGAGGGTTGATGAGAAAAGATGACCGTAAATCCAACACGAGCATACCATTTATCGGTAAGTTGCCGATTCTAAAACACCTAACCGCTGATCGCTCTAAAGCAGTCAACCAACGTGAATTGTTGATTTTTATCGAGCCTCGAATCGTGGAAGGTATGCATGATTTACCGCCTTCCATCAACGATAACGTCGGTAAGAGTATTCATGCTGACAATTTGAGAGCAGCCTTCGAGCAAGAGAAGCATGATGCTGTGGTCAGAGACCAGCCCGTTGAAAAGTTAAAGCCCTCTGAACGCTTGAAGCAGATGGTGAAGAAGCTCTTTGAGTAAGGGGTTTATTCGATCCCATAGACATCCGCCAATTGGCGAAGCAGGGCTTCTAATTCAGCGTAGTAGCTCTCTTCATTCATCTCCACGCGTTTCGTTTTCAGTGTCTCCAGCTTTCGTTCCAGTTCATCGCGCTTGGCACGTTGCGCGTCTGTGAGCTTGAGCTCTTCTTCACTTAAAACGAGTGCTACCTGACCTGCTCGCGCACCATCTTTGATGTCCTTAGCCTCTTTGCTGAAGACCTCAGACCGAGTCCCCACACCATCTCCATTGTCTTCGAGCAAGGCGTGCTCGGTGGAAATGCGTTCTTCCTTCTCATAAAACTCAGCGGCCAGTTTGCTGGCATGGCGGAAGGCTTCGAGGATGGACACCTGCTTGTCCTGATCCAAGTCCGCCGCCAAATCTCCAGCAATGGCTGGCGCGAAGAATTCGCCAAAGCGCGTGTAGTAGACCTCATCCGCACTCTTGGTGCCCGTCACGATGATCCGATTCTTACCCGACAAAGGCTGAAGGAAACCTGCACTCGATGAACCTCCGTCGATGAAGATCAACTCACGCTGTATCGGCTGACACCATGTTGCAAACTGCTTTGCCGTCACATCCGGCCCACGTAAATTGAACTTCACCTCGCGGTTATCAAAGGTCCCATGTCCGATCAGCACCATCCAAAACTGACCTGCTGATTTCGTGGCTGCCTTTTTCAAAGCCGCCTCCAGAGCCTCAGCATCATGCACATCTTTGCCAATGACCTGGACCGCGATTCCAGAGTTTTCGCAAGCAGCTTTCCAAGTCGTCACCTGCTTCTCGAACTTCTTGGCATATTCCTCTTCTCCCGGTGCACCGGTGACGATGAGTACTTCGACATCACGCTGCGCCTCACTGGCAAAGCAGGCACTGAAAAGATAAAGACTCAGCAGCCATCCATAAGCCATCCAGCCTCCGGCTTTGAGCTTCGTCATTCCTTCGTCATTCGGATTTCGGATTTCGGATTTCACTTTAAGCCATCCCTCCTTTCCTTCTCAAATACCACTCGGTAGTGAGCAGCGCGAGGATCACGCCAAACATCCAGGGTGCGTGCCAAAACGGCGTCGTGATGGTTTCTTCCTCAGGCACTCGAATGTCCTTTAAAATCTCCGGCAGTTTTGGCAGATCAGCCAAGCTCAGCAAACGCCCCCCGGACTCCTTCGCCACTCTCTCTGCCCACTCACGACCAGACTTCAACGAAGCAAACTCATCCGCCTGCGGATCATGCACCCAGCCTGTGTCTTTGGATTCAATCATCTTTTCCGTCTGATCTGTAGGCAGTTCCACCTTCGCCACTGCCCGATACGCCCCTGTCTCACGCGGATAAAATTCCGCTTCAAACAGCCCAGCTTCCTGCAAGCTTGGCTCGGCAAACAGCTCGCTCTTCTTGCCGCCGGGGCCAGTGATTTCGATCTTCACCACAGCATCGTCCTTGGCCTGGAAAGACGTATCACGCACTCGAACCTCTAGCTTCATTCGCTCGGCATCTGGCAAGGCCGTGAACTGAATCTTGTCCGGCACATCGACGACCAGCCAGCGCATGAGCTGACGCCATGCTTTGTCAAGATCCTTGCGGGCATCTTCATCCCGCATGCCCCAGCGCCAGAGGTCGCCGATCATCACCGAGGCTACGCGACCTTCGCCAAAATGCTGCGCAGCGAGCGCGGGATACGTCGTCGCTTCATCACCCGCCTTGATCGTCGCCAACACACTCGCACCCGGCTTGATGGTGAAGGTCTGATTCACGGAAAAGAAGCCCGGCATCTCGGCCAGCCGCTTCTCATCCTCTTCACGACCTGTACGCACTCGCGTCCATGGCTCCAGCCAGCCTTCGCGTGTAAGATCGAAGCGCCCATTTTCAATCGCTGGCGATGGCGAGATGCGGTCCAGATACACCGGCAGCATCCGCCCCACGGGTGTGTGATCATAGCCGCCCTGCTGATAGCTCTCTTGCCCGCCGAGCATGAGTAAAGCACCACCGCGCTCACTGACGAAACGCTCCATCAGATTCATCTGCTCCTGCGTAAAGAACGCTGCTTCGATGTCATCCAAAATGATCGCACGATACTCGCCCATCAGTTCCTCCGCTGTTTTTGGAAAGCCTGCGCTGAGTTCTCTTGCATCCTTTGTGCCCAGACGTGTCAGAACTGGCTGATCGTAGCGCTGAGCCACACCTTGATCGCCAAAGCCGCGAAACAGTGGGTTGCTCGTTTCACCCGCGCGACCACGCCACTCGAACTTTGGCTCACGCTTCGCGATGCGTATCAGCGATGGAATCTGAACCTCCGTGTCACCCGCGAGAGCACGCCTCATGAACTTGTATTCCCAGTTCGGCCGGCCCGAGACATACAGTACCCGATATGGCCCCGTGCCACGATCCACGGCAATGTGGCGTTCGTTGTTCGCCAGTGTGGCTTCTTTGGAAACGGTCTTCCACGCATCCTTTTCGAACTGCTTCAGAAGCGACGCATCCAGTGTCACCAATCGGAAGAACGAGATGCCAGGCTTAACTGCGGGTACCTTCAGCCGCAGCGTCTGCGCCACGCCATCCTTCGCGAGTTTGAGCTTCTCTGTCACGACGACCTTTCCTGCTTCGTCGAGCACGGTAGCCGCCACTTCTTTGCCAACAAAGCCCGTTCCCGCGATGCGGGCTGTGATTGTTACGGGTGTGTCTTCAAACGAAGTTTGTGTCACTGAATGCTCCACGATATGCAGGTCAGGCGAGGGTTCGTCTTTGCCAACGAGAACGGGGAACACAGGAACACCTCCCGTTTTTGGATCGGCCGGGCCAGATTTATCTGTCGGATTTCCATCCGTTATCAGGACGACGGCTGCCGTGCGACTTCCTGCAGCACCACTACATAGAG
>CANHTV010000100.1 GCA_947463285.1 Verrucomicrobiaceae bacterium
ACCTGGAACACGCTGCGCGGCGACCCCGGCGCGGGGGTGACGAATCCTGAGGTGCTGGTGGAGCGCATCACCCATGAGGCCACGCCCGCCAAGATCAAGGCCTATGCCCTGCGGCTGGCACCTGCCACGCACAAGCAGCTGACCGTGCCACTGCTCCGTGATCTCTTCCGCACGGGTGATCCCCTGCTCTCTCAGGAATGCGTGCGCACCCTCGCGGCCAAGCATTCCGACGAAGCCCGTCAGGCCCTGGCTGAGATCGCCGCCGATGCCTCGCAGCCTGAATCACTGAGGACAGAAGCCATCTCAGGCATCGCCCTCAGCGCGGCCCCTGCGCACCTAGCATTACTCACCCAGCTAACCAAAAGTGAGGCGTCTAGTCTTCGTCAGGAGGCGGCCCGCGCTCTGCGCTTCACGCCGCAAGATCAGAGCTTTAGCGTCAGCGCCGACCGACCGCCCTTTGATCAAACGGCGGCCTGGCTGGCGCGTCTCGACGCCCTCCCCGGCAAGGCCGATACTGAGGCAGGACGCCGTCTCTTTTTTCACCCCAAGGTGGCCCAGTGCGCCAGCTGCCACCGCCACAGCGGACGCGGCATCGTCCTGGGGCCAGATCTGAGCCTGATCGCGAAACAAGGGGATCGTGCCACGATTCTGCGCAGCATTCTGGAGCCGCATCGCGAGGTGGCCCCGCAGTTTTACCCATCTCAGGTGAAGCTGAAGGACGGCACCGAGTTCATCGGCATCCTGCTGCGCTCCTCCAGCTCAGAGGCCTTCCGGGATCTAACGGGGAAAGAACGCAGCTACCTGAAGGAGCAGATCCTGCAACGCACCGAGCTAAAAACCTCCCTCATGCCCCCCGGTCTGGTCGCCACGCTCACGGATGCCGAGCTGCGTGACCTACTGGCCTTTTTGATGAGTGGCAACTGATCAGCGTGTGCGGGTCAGACTCACCGCCACATGATCCGTGCCCGGCAGGATGCGCTTTCTCAGTTCGATGCTGACGGATGGAATGGAAAACTCCGTGAGCAGACAGGCCGCCATTTCTGCCGCCAGAGTCTCGATCAACGCCCGTGGACGCTCCGCTGCCAGCGCCCGCAGCCGCACGGCCACGGCGGCGTAGTCAGTGGTGCCGGTGATTTCATCCTGCATCGCCTCAAACCGCGATGCCAGACGCAGGGTGACATCCACCGTCAGCGTCTGCCAGCAGGCCCGCTCCTCCGCAGGCACGCCGATGAGTGTGGGCAGCTCCAGGCCCCGGAGATGGATGCAGTCAGGTGTGTCGATGCTCATAAGCGGTTAGCGTTTTTTGCCTCCGTTGCGCTCATGCATCATCTTGTCGTACCCCATTTTGATGAAGCTGTAGTCACGGCAGTGCGCCTTGGCATCGTCCAACGTGATGAAGTCGTAGCTCAACAAATGCAACAGGCTGTCATCAATGGTGTGCATGCCATCACGCCCACCGATCTGGATTAAGCTGGGAAGCTGCTGAAGACGCTGGTCACGGATACAGCCCGCGATGGCGTTGTTCATCGTCATCACCTCCGTGGCCATCACGCGGCCCTCGCCGTCTGGACGGCGGATGAGATGCTGGCTAATGATCCCGCGCAGGCAGTGGCTGAGCTGGGCCGCCACGTAGTCCTGCTGCTCCTTGGGGTAACTGTCCAAAATTCGCGTGATCGTGCTTGGCACATCCATCGTGTGCAGGGTGCTGATCACCAGATGTCCCGTCTCGGCAGCGGTGAGGGCCACGCGCATGGTGTCGATGTCACGCAGCTCACTGACGGTGATGACGTTCACATCCTGACGCAAAGCGCTCTTCATCGCGCGGGAGAACTCATGCGTGTCAAAGCCGACCTGACGCTGACGGATCAGCCCGTGACCATGCTGGAAGACGAACTCGATGGGGTCCTCAATCGTCACGATATTGCAGGAGCGCTCGCGGGCGATCGTCTGCGTCATGCTGCAAAGCGTGGTGGTTTTACCGCTGTTACTGACACCGGTGATGAGGATGAGACCGTCTTTGATCTGGCACATGCGTTCCACCGTCGGGCCATGACCGAGCTGGCTGAGGTCAGGGATGCTGTCAGGAATGTAGCGGAAGTTTCCCTCGATCCGGCCCATGGCAAAGCAGGCGTTGCCACGAAAACGCCCGAGGTTTTCCACCTCGATGGCAAAGTCCAGCTCCCACTCCTCTTCCAGCTTGGCACGCTGCGTATCCTTCAGACCACCGAGCACCAGCTCGCGTACATCCAGCGCATCGAAGACCTCCTCCGTGACGGGCGTCATGCGTCCATGCAGCCGCATCATCGGCGGGGCCCCAGGTGACAGATGCAAATCAGAAGCCCCGGCCTGCATGGCCATGGAGAGGTATTCGATGAGGTCGTACTGGCGCATAGAAAAAGAAAAGCGTGCCTGAGTAAATCTGACATGCCCTGCCCTGTCGAGCAGCGATTCCATCTCACCTTGGTTTTTATCCTCATCCGCCCGACAGACTCAAAGGCTTGCAGGCCAAACGCCACTGAACACCTGCAACCCAGTCACCTGCTCCAAAAACCGCCCCAGTATTCCACTACGGCAGCTATGGGCTAGACTGGCTCCATAGAGCCTATCCGATAAGTGCTCTTTTGTTGCCTTTCGGGAAAAACCGATCCCGGATTTTGAGGATTGGCCACTCCAACATCCGATTCATCAACCATCCAAACAGCAGTGAGCCAATCATGTAGAAAGAAAAATACCCAAGCCACCCATCAAACCGATGGACTAGGCACAGTAAATCCCATCCCCATGTCGCGACGGGCATATGCCATAAATAGATCGAGTAACTTGCAGCCCCAAGAGTGCCTGCAAGCCTAAGGGGGTATTGGGAAGAGTCTTTGAACCGAATCGCCGCCAGGAGTAGCGCCCCCGAGCCAAGATAGAACACGATCACACCGAAAACCGAGATCAGCTTATGCTGCTCAAGTGGAAAAAGGAATGCGGGAAGCAAGAGAACTGTCCCGGCTGCGATGAGAGTAAAGGTTCCCACGCCCTTTATTTTTTCTTCCAACTTTCGGAAGCTCCAAAGGTAGGAAAGGAAAACACCGAACATCAACGAATCAATTCGAACGTGAGTGCTGAATAGAAACCATTTATAAGAGTATGATTCGAAGACGAACAGGGTTGTGATTCTGAGCAATAGGCACAGTGAAGCGATTGCATAGAAAATGGCTGGAATGTATCGAAACGGATCTGAATCATCGACTCGTTGGCGCTGTCTGCGCAGCAGACAGAAAACTAAAATCGCGACACCGATGTAGAAATGTTCTTCAACAGCCAGTGACCAAGTGTGGTTCCAAAGCCCGCCTAGATAGTTCTGAAAAAACAAAAGCTCACCAGCGAGTCGGCGAAGAGGCATCTCTTCCCCCAAGCCAAGTCTAACAAGAATCGTAACTCCGATCATTGCGTAAAATGCCGGGTATATCTTGAAGCCTCTGCGGATTAAGAATCGCTTCAAATCGACGCTTTGGTCGCGCTGATATTCTTTGAATAACAATCCCGAAACTAAGAATCCGCTTAAGACAAAGAACAGATCCACCCCGACCCATCCGCCGGTTTGCCATGCCAACAATAGAGAGTGAGGGGCATCAGGCAGTTGAAGGTGGCGGCCTAAAACTAAGAGCACCGCTATAATTCGAAGAAGGTCTAGTCCTAGATTGCGCATATTTTGATCTTCTCGCATGAAGTCCCGGGTGCGCGAAGACGTCGTTCGAGGATTGGATGAGATTGAGTATGCGTGAGCATTATCGGAAGACCTTAAAAAGCAAGGTCTTAGCAAGTTGGAGGCTATGTTCAACTATCATTCCTCCCGTCGGCGATTGTGGGCTGCCATACTCTCATTTTCAAGGGCATCGGTGCCGTAAACGATACCTCCGCCACAGCCAGCCATGGTTCGCAAGGATGAGGTGCCTCTACAGTTGCCTACAGTGTGAACTTCTAATAGAAACGACAGTTTGGGCGCAAAGCCCCGCCTCGAATTTAGGAGCTATCAGGTTGACGCTGTCTATGACCTCAGGCTCACAGAGGGGAATGGCCGAAGTCAGGCGCAAGTTGTGGTGCTTCCTCAGCCGTATTAAGGGGGTCTGTCACACTCCCATGATCTGCCTGAAGCTCCCGCTCTCTTTCCTCGCCCTCTCTGCCACACTCGTGAATGCAGCCAAGATCGAGTTCAATCGGGATGTGCGGCCCATTTTGTCGGAGAACTGCTACGCCTGCCACGGCTTCGATCCGAAGCATCGAGAGGGCGACTTGAGGCTGGATACCTTCGAAGGCGCCACGCAGGACCGCGATGGTGCTCGCGGCATCGTACCCGGTGATCTGAGCAAGTCAGACGCCTGGCAGCGGATCATCAGCGAGGACAAAGACGAGGTCATGCCGCCGCCAAAGTCGCATAAGACGCCGCTCACGACCAAGCAGCGGGAGATTCTGAAGACCTGGATCGAGCAAGGCGCCAAGTATGAGCGCCACTGGTCCTTCGAGCCGCCGAAAGCGCAGCCCGGCGGCAGCATCGACCGCTTCATCCAGGAGCGTCTGGCGGAAGAAAATCTGAAACCCTCCCCTGAAGCTGATCCCGCCACGCTTGTGCGTCGCCTCTTCCTGGATCTCACGGGGCTGCCACCTGCTCCGGCAGATTTGGCAGACCTATCCGGCTGGTCGGAAAAAAAATACAAAGCCCTCGTGGAGCGCCTTTTGAGCAGCAACCACTACGGCGAGCGATGGGGCCGCTGGTGGCTGGATCAGGCCCGCTATGCCGACTCGAATGGCTACTCCATCGATGCACCACGCCAGATTTGGAAATTCCGCGACTGGGTGATCGACGCCCTCAATGCCGACATGCCCTTTGATCAGTTCACCATCGAGCAACTCGCGGGCGACCTGCTGCCAAAGGCCACGGAGACGCAAAAGATCGCCACGGGTTTCCACCGCAACACGCAGATCAACCAAGAAGGCGGCATCGATAAGGAGCAGTTCCGAATCGACAGCGTGTTTGATCGTGTGGCCACCACCGGCAGCGTCTGGCTCGGGCTCAGCATCGGCTGTGCTCAGTGCCACGATCACAAGTTCGATCCCATCGAGCAGAAGGAGTACTACCGCCTTTTCGCCTTCTTCAACAACCAGGAGGAACCGGAGCTAAAGGTCTATGATCCCAAGGTGGACGTGAAGGCGATCAACGCAGATTTCAAAGACGTTCAAACCAAGCTTA
Source organism: Verrucomicrobiaceae bacterium (assembly GCA_947463285.1). GTDB lineage: Bacteria > Verrucomicrobiota > Verrucomicrobiia > Verrucomicrobiales > Verrucomicrobiaceae > Prosthecobacter. Next base: position 5,237 of record CANHTV010000100.1, read on the forward strand.
AAACGATGATGCAGCAGCGCTACGCTGAGGTCACCAAATGGGAGAGCGACATGGCCAAAGGCTTCCGTGACAAACTCACTGAGCCTGTGAAGAAAGCGCTGGCCAAGCCCGTCGAGAAACGCTCGCTCGCCGACAATCTCGAATTGTTTGCCGTCTTCGTGCCACGAAACGATCCACTCTACATCTTGAAAGATCGTTACGCTGAACTCGACACGCAGATCAACAAAGGCACCACGACCCTAGTGCTGAAGGAGCTGCCCCAACCCCGCAAAACGACCGTTTTCATCAAAGGCGACTTCACCCGCCCGGATGTCGAAGTCACGCCCAACACGCCCAAAGTGCTTCACGCCTTCCAAAAGCCGAAAACACTGCCAAATCGGCTCGATCTCGCCAAATGGCTCGTGGAGCCGCAAAACCCGCTCACGGCCCGCGTCATCGCAAATCGCGTCTGGCAGCAGTATTTTGGTCGCGGCATCGTCGAGACCGAAAACGACTTCGGCACCCAAGGCACCGCCCCTTCGCATCCCGAATTGCTCGACTACCTCGCCACCGAGTTCATCGCCAAAAAGTGGAGCCTCAAAGAGCTGCATCGGCTTATCGTTACTTCAAAGACCTATCGCCAAAGCTCGGCGAATCGCCCTGACCTGATCGAAAAAGACCCGCAGAACTACCTGCTCGCCCGCCAGACACGCCTGCGCCTCGATGCCGAAGTCGTGCGCGATGTCGCCCTCACCGCCAGCGGCCTGCTTTCACCGAAACTCGGCGGCCCGCCCGTCTATCCGCCCATCCCCGACGGCGTCATGGGCCAGGGCCAGGTGAAGCGTGTCTGGTCCGTCAGCAAAGGAGCCGACAAATACCGCCGCGGTCTCTACACCTTCATCTACCGCGCCTCGCCGCCGCCTTCGCTAACCGTCTTCGACGCCCCCGAAGGCTTCAACTCCTGCACCCGCCGCATCCGCAGCAACACACCACTTCAGGCCCTCACTTTGATGAACGACACCGGCTTCTTTGAGTTCGCCACCGGCTTGGAAAAGATCATCCAAAAAGACGGCCTCGAAACCGCCTTCAAGCGCTGCACCGCCCGCTCCCCCAAGCCTGACGAACTGGCCGTGCTGAAGAAGCTCGATTCTCTAAATGCTGCCCGAGTTCTGCTAAACCTCGACGAAACCGTTACCCGCGAATAACCGCCATGAACGACCTCCTTTCCCAAACTCGCCGCCACTTCTTCAGCCGCTGCGGCGTCGGCGTTGGCTCCTTGGCACTCGGATCGCTCATGGCGCGAGATGCGGCTCTGGCACCGAAGAAGACGCATTTCCCGGCTAAAGCGAAGAACGTCATTTTCCTCTTCATGGCGGGTGGGCCGTCACAGTTGGAGACCTTTGAGCACAAGCCGCTGCTCACCAAGCTCAACGGCAAACCCATCCCTGAAAGCTACACCAAAGGCAAACGCTTCGCCTTCATGGACAGCAGCCACCGCAGTGATCTACTGGGGCCGAAGATCCAGTTCAAGCAGCATGGCCAATCAGGCACCTGGGTGAGTGATTACCTGCCGCATACCGCCAAGATCGTCGATGACATCAGCCTCATCACCACCTGCAAAACGGATCTCTTCAACCACGCCCCAGCCAAGCTCTACATGAACAGCGGCAGCGGCCTTTTTGGACGCCCCAGCATGGGCGCGTGGGTCACCTACGGCCTCGGCAGTGAGTGCGATGATCTGCCCGGCTTCGTCGTGTTGCAAAGCGGGCCGCGCGGGCCGCGTGGCGGGGCTGTTTTGTGGGGCAGCGGTGTTTTGCCCACCACTTATCAAGGCGTGCCGCTACGCAATCAGGGCGATCCGATCGTGAATCTCTCCACGCCAAAGGAAATCAGCGTGGCTCAGCAGCGACAGGTCGTGGATGCCGTGCGCGAGCTGAACATGAAGCGCCTCGTCGAGACGGGTGATGATGAGATCACCACGCGCATCAATGCCTACGAGATGGCCTACCGGATGCAAACCAGCGCCCCAGAGTTGATGGACACCGCCGGCGAATCCCAAACCACGCTCGACATGTATGGCATCAAGGACGCCAAGGAGACTAGCTTTGCGAGGAACTGCCTTCTCGCACGCCGCCTCGTGGAGCGCGGCGTGCGCTTTGTGCAGCTCTATGACACGAACTGGGATCACCACGGCGGCCCGACGGAGAATCTGGAAAAGCACATGCCGCTGAAATGCCAGGACATCGACCAAGCCTGCGCCGCCCTTGTCAAAGACCTCAAACAACGTGGCTTGCTCGACGACACCATAGTCGTCTGGGGCGGCGAATTCGGCCGTACCCCAATGGGTGAGGTGCGTGAATCCACCGGCCGCAATCACCACATCGACGCCTTCACCATGTGGTTCGCCGGTGGAGGCTTCAAAGGCGGCGTCACCTACGGCCAGACCGACGAGTTTGGCTTTGGCGCTGTGGAAAACCCGGTTCATGTCCACGACATCCACGCCACTATGTTGCACCAACTCGGCCTTGATCATGAGAGACTCACTGTCCGCTCTCAAGGCTTGGATTTTCGCCTCACCGGCGTCGATACGGCAAAGGTGATCAAAGATATTTTAGCCTGAAAAGTGTCAAAAGACTGAAATCAAAGCCCATCCTGAACTTGATGATTCAGCGCGGCCTTGATGACATCAGCCTTTTTCTTGCTTGCCACCTCTTCAGGTGTCCTGATAATGGGCACCCAATTTTTCCCCATGAGTTCCCCCCAGAAAAACGAAACCTCTTTTGAACAGGCGATGGAGCGCCTAGAGGAAATCGTTTCTGCGATGGAATCTGACCGGATGCCCCTGGATGAGATGGTCAGCAGCTACGAAGAGGGCATGAAGCTCCTGCAAGTCTGCCGTCAGCGCATCGACAATGCCCGTCAGCGCATCGAAACCATCAGCCTCAACCCTGAGGGGAAGGCTGAAATCAGCACCTTCGACGCCAGTAATGCCGCCGAAGCCGGGGAAGAAAAACCCAAATCTCCCGCTCGCCGCCGCCCAACCAAGACCGACGCTGAGGATGACAGCGACGACATCAGACTCTTTTGACCATTGTGGATACGACCCTGCCCGCCATTACCTGCCCTGCTGACCTCAAAGCCCTGCCGCTGGAACACTTGCCAGCACTCGCTGAAAAGATCCGCGCAACACTCATCGAAACGCTCAGTGAAACAGGCGGTCACCTAGGTCCTAATCTCGGTGTCGTGGAGCTGACCATCGCGCTTCACCGCGTTTTCAATACCCCGCAGGACAAGTTTGTCTTCGACGTGGCGCATCAGGGTTACGTCCACAAAATGCTGACAGGCCGCTGGGATAAGATCCACACCATCCGTCAGTATGAGGGTCTAAACGGCTTCCTGCTGCGCTCTGAGAGTGAGCATGACTGCTATGGCGCGGGCCATGCTGGCACAGCCCTCAGCGCTGCTCTGGGAATGGCCTCAGCCCGGGATCTTAAAGGCACCGACGACCATGTCGTCTGCGTTTCTGGCGATGCCGCGTTTACCTGCGGGCCTGTTTTTGAGGCTCTCAATAACATCTCATCTCACACCAAGCGCCTGATCACGGTGCTCAATGACAACGAATGGAGCATTGATAAAAACGTCGGTGCCATCGCCAAATACTTTAACACCATCGCCACGCATCCCGGCTTTGCCAGCCTGCATGAAAAGGCGGCCAAATTTGTGGAATACATGCTCGGAGATGGAGCCCGCAAGCTGGCTGAACGTGTCGAAAATAGCGCCAAAGGCCTGCTTCTGCCACAAAGCGAAGGCGCTCATAATCGCAGCACTTTATTTGAGGAATTTGGCATTCGTTACTACGGCCCGATCGACGGCCATGACCTGCCGCTTTTGATCCAGACTTTCGAGTTTTTGAAAACTCAAAACGAGCCTGTCATCCTGCACATTCTGACAGAAAAGGGCCGTGGCTACAAACCAGCTCTCGAAGATCCGAGCAAATTCCACGGCCTCGGCAAATACAACATCGAAACCGGAGAAACCCAGGCGACAGACAAGCCGACTTACAGCCAGGTTTTCGCCCGCAGCGTCACTGATTTTGCCAAAGCAGACCCCAAAATCGTCGCCATCACCGCAGCCATGCCTGGCGGCACAGGGCTGATGTGCTTCAAGAAAGAAATCCCAGAGCGCTACTTTGATGTCGGCATCGCCGAGGAACACGCCGCCCTGTTTGCCTGCGGCATGGCCGTTCAAGGCCTGCGCCCGTTCCTGACGATCTATTCGACCTTCATGCAGCGCGCCATCGACATGATCATTCATGACATGGCCATTCAAAACCTGCCTGTTCGTCTTTGCATGGACCGTGGCGGTCTAAGTGGCGATGACGGCCCGACCCATCATGGTCTCTTCGACATCGCCTACCTGCGCGGCATCCCTGGCATCGTCCACATGCAGCCCAAGGATGAAGATGAGTTTGTGGACATGCTTTGGACCATGGCCAATCACGAAAAAGGCCCCATCGCCATCCGCTACCCGCGTGGCAACGGCCCTGGTGTGACGCCAAAAACGACGCCACAGCTGCTCGAAATCGGCAAAGGTGAACTTGTCGCTGACGGAACAGACGTCGCACTCATCGGTCTGGGTGATATGTTCACCACGGCACAGCAAGCGAAGGCTATGCTGGAAGCCAAAGGCCTTTCCGTGGCTCTGGTCAATCCACGTTGGATCAAGCCACTGGACGCCACGCTGATCGAGTCCGTCGCCCGCAAAGTGAAGGTAGTCTGCACCCTCGAAGACCACATTTTAATGAACG
>CANHTV010000101.1 GCA_947463285.1 Verrucomicrobiaceae bacterium
ATGAACGGCCCGGCCACGAATGGACGAGAAATCGTCTCACGGGCCTTCCTCACACCAGATCATGCCGCACCGGTCTTCAATCCTGAAATCACCATCGCACTGGGCAGTGATCGCACGCTGCTCTGGCCGCAAAATCAGGTCTCCATCGCCGCCTTGGTCTATGATTTGAGCCAGGGGCCAAACGCGCTGAGCTACCAGTGGAGCAGCAGCTCGACCAAGGTGACTTTTGACAATGCGAAGAGCCCCGTGGCGACGCTCACCTTCACCGGCCCCGGCGTTTATGAGGTCAAAATGACCGCCACCGATGGCGTGAATACAGCCACGGATACGCTGCTGATCACCGTGCAAAATCCGCTGACGCCAAAGTCGGGTGGCCTGCTGCGTGAAGTGTGGACAGGCATCGGCGGAAACAATGTCACCGACCTCACGAACGCCACGGCCTACAAAGACAACAAGCCGAGCTTCAAGGACATCATGCCGAACTTTGAGACGCCAACAAACTGGGGCGACAACTACGGGCAACGGCTCAGCGGTTTCCTGCAAGTGCCGGTCGAGGGCGACTACGTCTTTCTTATCTCCAGCGATGATCAGAGCGAACTGTGGCTGAATGCCACGGGTGAATCCGCAGCAGGTGCGACCAAGATTTGTTCGGCTCCATGGGCCACAGGACGCTATAATTGGACGGCGAATGCCGCGCAAAAAACAGCCGCCATCCGCCTCGTGCCCGGCAAGCGCTACTCCATCATGGCTTTGCAAAAAGAAGGTGGTGGCGATGACTACCTCGCCGTGGCTTATCGCTTAGCCAGTCAGACCGATGCACAGGCTCAGGTGATCCCCGGCGTGCTGCTGAGTCCACCCGATGGCGTCACAGCGGAGCAGTTTGATAGCGAAATGAATGTGAAGGTCGGCCCCGCGCAAAATGGCTACTGGCCGAAATCCCGCTACACGCTGACCGCCACGGCGATCGACCTCGTTCCTGGCCCGCAGGCTCTCGCGTATCGCTGGAGTGTCGTCAGCGGCCCGAACGGCACCAACTTTGATTCACCGACGGCGATCACGACGGGGGTGGAGTTCCCCGGTGCGGGCACTTATCAGCTCCAGATCACCGCCACCGATGGCAAAAACAGCCGCAGCGCCACCACGAGCGTCACCATCTCGCCCGCACTCGGTATCGGCACTGGGTCAATCCTCGCGGAGGTCTTTGAAGGCATCACGGGAAGCTGGGTCACGGACCTCACGAGGAATGCAAAGTATCCAAATAGCCCCGACAAACGCTACCAACTCCGCAGCACGGAGATCCCGAGCAATGCTGGAGACAACTACGGCACACTGATCCGCGGTTATGTCTTTGCACCAGTGACTGGCGTTTATCGCTTTAACCTCGCCTCTGATGAATGGAGCGAGGTCTATCTCAGCCCCGACCGCACACCGGAGAAGAAGGAGCTGCTCTGCTTCGTGCCCGCCGCCACGGATTATTATGAATGGCGCAAGTTTCCCGATTACCAGCTCAGCCGACCTGTCTCGCTTACCAAGGGCCAGAGCTACTACATCGAGATCCGCTACAAGGAGAGCGGCTGGCGGGATCACCTCGCGCTCGCCTGGCTCTGCCCTGGAAAAACGAACTTCGAAGTCATCGACGGCGCTTTCCTTGCCCCGCTGCTGCTCGCGGACAAAACACCACCGACCATCTCCCTCACGGGCTGCAATGCGGTGACCATCGGCGTCGGCGGTGCTTTCACCGATCCCGGCTTCGTCGCGATGGATGGCACGGATGGCGACATCAGCGGCTCCGTTCGTGTCGAAGGCACGGTCGATACCGCGACGCCCGGCACCTACACGCTACGCTACATTGTCACCGACAAATCCGGCAACCAAAGTGTCGTCGCCACACGTCGTGTGACGGTCGCAGTCGCCGCCAACATCGCACCGACCTACCCGGTAGACACCAGCGGCGCACACTCCACCACGCCTTGGACAGCTCCAGCCACGATCTCGGACATCGACGCGGCTCGTTTCCTCAAACAGGCCACGTTTGGCCCGACAGAAGCCGATATCGCCAAGGTGAAGCAGGTCGGTTTCTCGAAGTGGATCGACGAACAGTTCGCGCTGCCCGCAAGCAGCCATCTTGATCACCTGGACCGCATGGCGCTCTTTGAAGGCGCCCAACAAAAGCTGCTAGAACTCTCCCGCACGGCCACCACGCTCGGCCTTCCCGGAGCCGTGATGCCGACCTCCAGTGCCGCCGTGAACACGGATGATCGCCTCTACAGCTGGTGGACGCTCGCGATGACCTCGCCGGATCAGCTTCGTCAAAGGGTCGCGCTGGCGCTGAGTGAGATCCTCGTCATCTCCGACCGCTCAGGCTCTGCTCTGCGGAACTTCCCACGCGGCTGCACGAACTACTACGACATGCTCGTGAAGTCCGTGGTGCCCGGCAGGCCTTACCGTCAGTTGCTCGAAGAGGTCACGCTGAATCCCATCATGGGCACCTGGCTCACGATGATCCGCAGCTCGAAGACAAAGCCGGATGAAAACTACGCCCGCGAAATCATGCAGCTCTTCAGCATCGGCCTAGAGCACCTGAACAAAGACGGCACCTTCAAACGTGATGGCTCCGGCAACGCGATCCCAACCTACCGTCAGGATGAAATCCGCGAGCTGTCCCGCGCCTTCACCGGCTGGACCTATGCCAACTCACGCAGCTTCACCTGGACAAGCAGCGCCGATGTCATCAACCACATGATGTCCTTTGAAGATCAGCATGATCGCGGACAAAAAGTCATCGTCGGTGGTGCCACCGTGCCCGCTGGACAGACAGCCATCCAGGACATCCGCCGCTGTGTCGATGTGCTCGCCGCGCATCCGAATGTCGGCCCCTTCATGGCAGAGCGGCTCATCCAGCGTCTCGTCACCAGCAATCCGAGCCCGGCTTACATCTTCCGCGTCTCCAAAGTGTGGGATGACAATGGCAAAGGCATCCGTGGTGACCTCTGCGCTGTGGTGAAAGCCATCTTGCTCGACAGCGAAGCCCGCACGCTCGGCACGACCCCTGCTTCTGGCAAAATGAGCGAGCCGATGATCCGTCTCTCCCGCGTCATGCGTGCCTTTGGCAGAGCCCCGAGCAGCAACCCACCGCTGCTGGGACGCTATGTGATGAGGAGTGCTCTCAATGAGTTCGGCCAGTGGCCCATGCAGGCACCCACGGTCTTCAATTTCTTCACCCCGAGCTATGCACCGCCCGGCCCGGTGCTGGAAGCAGGCTTCGTTTCACCTGAATTCGAGATCACCACCGAACTCACCGCCACCGACACGGCGAACTACTTCTTTGAAGGCGTCACCAATGGCTTCAACACCGATGCCAGCGGCCGCATCACGCTGGATCTGACGCCACTCACCAGCCTCTGGAGCACCCCGGATGCTCTCTTGGCAAAGATGGAAACCCTCCTGCTAGGTCGCCCCATGTCCGCCAGTATGCGCACATCTATGCTGAGCCTGCACACCCTTCATTCCACGAACGCCAACAACGGCGTCCGAGTCATGCTCCAGCTCCTCTCCGCCTCACCCGAGTTCGTGATGGAGAAGTAACCCTCAGCCCAAAACCCGCTCCGATCATGAACGCTGAAAACCTTCCCACTCTGCTCACACGCCGGAACTTCCTCGGTGGCAGCGCCTGCTCGGCGATGTCCACCACCTGCCTGCTGAACACGATCCTCACGCTGCGCCATGTGAACGCCCAGGCGGCCGACGTGCTCGCGCCAGGCACGCCTTACAAGGCCATCGTCTGCGTCTTCCTCTACGGCGGCAATGACGCGAACAACCTCGTCATCCCGCGCGAAAGCAGCGCCCACACGAAGTATGCGAACAGCCGCACCGTGCTCACCATCCCGCAGGCGAACGTGCTCGCGCTGAACACGCTCAACGACAATGGCCTGCAGCTCGGCTTGCACCCGAGCATGACCGGCATCCGCGATCTCTACAACGTGGGCAAAGCCGCGCTGCTGACCAACGTGGGCACGCTCATCGCTCCCGTGACAATGTCCGACTACCGCAACCGCACCGCTGCCATACCGGACAATCTTTTCTCTCACAGCGACCAGCAGATGCAGTGGCAGACGAGTGCCAGCACCATGAACGCCGCCTACAACCAGACCGGCTGGGGCGCACGCATGGCGGAGGCCCTCGTAGGCACGCAGCAGCGCACCTCCGTCTCGATGCTCGTCAGCCTCAGCGGCACGAATTTCTTCCAGGTGGGCAAGACCATGTTCCCCTTCCGACCAGGCCCCGGCGGCACTCCGGTGTTTCGTTTGGGACAAGGCACCAGCACTCAGGATGTCACGCGCTACACCGCCTTCCGCAACATCCTCAACGCCGAGTATGCCAACCTCATGGAGGACGCCTTCGCCGATCTCTCGAACAAGTCGATCATCGAAGCCGACACCATCAACACCGCGCTCGCCGGCACCTCAAACTTCCCCACCATCCCGAACTCCGGTCTCGGTGAGCAACTCCGCACCGTGGCGAAGATGATCCAGGCTCAGGGGCCGCTCGGCATCACGCGCCAGATCTTCTTTGTCGCCACCGGCGGCTTTGACACCCACGGCCCGCAGCTCGCCGATCATGCGAACCTGCTCGGCGGAGTTAGTTCGGCCATGAAAGGCTTCCAAGATGCCCTGGAAACCATCAACATGGGCGACAGCGTCACCACCTTCACCGCCAGCGACTTCAACCGCACCTACGACAGCAACGGACGCGGCTCTGACCACGGCTGGGGCAGTCATCACGTCGTCATGGGCGGTGCGCTCAACGGCCAAAAAGTCTATGGAGCCTTCCCAGACCCCGACATCAACCTAGCCGGGCATCCGCTGAACACCGGACGCGGCAACTGGATCCCCACCACCGCCGTCGATCAATACGCCGCCACCATGGCCAAATGGTTCGGCCTCAGCGACACCCAGCTTCGTGATGTCTTCCCCAACCTCCAGAACTTCGACCCCGACCTCGGCTTTATGAAGGCGGCTTGACGAAACCTTAAAATTCACGTCATATCCCACATGAAAAACCTTCTTTCGCGCATCACCTCCTCGCCTGAGATTTGTCACGGAAAGCCTTGCATCCGTGGACTTCGCTACCCCATCGAGACACTGCTCGAACTTTTGAGCAGTGGCATGACGCATCGCGAGATTTTGGATGACTACGAAGACCTCGAAGAAGATGACCTGCGCGCTGCCATCGCCTGGGGAGCACGACTAGTTACGACCAAGCGCATCGAGGCAGTGATGGCATGAAATTTATCGTGGATGCCCAGTTGCCCCGTCGGATCGCTCGGGCGCTCCAGACCTGGGGACACGATGCCATCCACACACTCGATCTCCCAGCCGGGAACACCTCCAGCGACTTTCAGATTGCTAAGCTTGCAGATCAGGAAGGCCGTGTCGTTATCACCAAGGACAGTGATTTTGTCGATAGCTTTCTGCTCCGAGCTGAGCCAGAGCGCCTGCTCCTCATCAGCACAGGCAACATCACCAATGATGAACTCCTCAGCCTTCTGTGCAAGAACCTCTCGGAGATCGAACGCATGTTAATACAAGGGGTTTTCGCCGAGATCAACCGCCAGAGTCTCACTCTGCATCAATGAGTCATGTGAAGCGCTACCTCCGACCATTCGCCTTCGCCGCACTGCTGATTCTTGCCGTGCTCTTCGGGCTCATGCTGGGCAAGGGCGGCGGACTGGCAGGCTTGTGGGCGGATGTGCAGAGCTTGATGAGCCGGGAAAAATACCAACTCGACCCCAACGACCCCGTTTTGAAAGCCGGACTCCCGCAGCCTGATCCGCTCGCCATACTGCCAGATTCACCGCTGAATGACTTCCTGAAGCCCGACCTCACCCCAGAGCAACAAACCGAGATCGTCGGCCAGATGCTGCTCGACTATTGGACGAACGTCCGCAGCCTGCCGAATGGCAACTGGGATGAAATCCGCGAGCAACTCGCCGGCAAAAACAAAAAGGAAGTCGCCCTCGTGCCCAAAGAGCACCCTGCCCTGGCCACAAACGCTTTCCGCCGAAAGCCCGACGAGCCTGGCATTCATCTCCACGTCATCTCCAGCAGCGGCTGTGCCTTTCAGCTCATCTACGAAGGCCCTGACAAGCAGCCCTTCACCGACGACGACCTCATCCGCAATTACCCGCCGGACCTCGAGTTTAAGTGATCAATAGACATCGCGGCGGTAGCGCTTGGCTTCCTTGAAGGAGGCCATCCAAGCCACGGCTTCCTCAGCAGTCATGCTGCCTTCTTTTTCGAGGATGGTGTGCAGCGCCTTATCGACATCCACCGCCATGCGCGCAGCATCGCCGCAGACATAGACGATGGCTCCCTGCTGGAGCCAAGCATAGATCTCGGCGCTGTTTTCCAGCATCTTGTGCTGCACATAGATCTTCTCTGCCTGATCACGACTCCAAGCGGTGGTGAGTTTGGCGAGGGTGCCGTTGGCCAGCCAGCGCTCGAACTCTTCCTTGTAAAAGAAGCAGGTTTTTTCGCTGACCTCGCCGAAGAACATCCAGGCCTTGCCCTTCGCGGCTGTGGCTTCGCGTTCCTCCAGGAAAGCACGGAAAGGAGCAATGCCGGTGCCTGGGCCGATGAAGATGACGGGTGTCTCCTCCTGCGCTTCAGGCAGGCGGAAACCTTTGCCGTGGTTCACGAAAACAGGAATGAGCGTCTCGCCCACTGTGATGCGGTCAGCCAGGAAAGTGGAAGCCACGCCGCCGCGCTCGCGTCCGTGGCTGCTGTATTTCACGGTGGCGACGGTGAGATGCACTTCCTTTGGATGTGCCCGCTGGCTACTGCTGATGGAATAGAGGCGGATGTTCAGCTTCTTCTGCGTGAGCATGAACTCCTGCGGCTCAAACTTGGCCGTGGGATTTTCCAAAAGCAGGTCGAGGACGAATCGGCCCCAAAGGTAGCTCTTAAGCTCTTCCTTCTTTTCGGGCTCCAGCAGGCCATTGAGCGGCGTGTTACCACCCGTTTTCTCGATGATGGCCTTGATCAGCTTGTTATCGATTTCCGTGATGAGCGTCGCTTCCTTCAAAGCCTGCCGGATGGGCACCTCGACACCGGACTTTGGATGCTTCACGATCTCCGCACCGGAAAAGCCGAGTGCCTTTAAAGTGTCTTCGACAAGTGCCGGATCATTCGTCGGCTGCACCGCAAGTGAGTCCCCAGGCAGGTATTCCAGCTCACCGCCTTCCAAGTCGATCTCATAATGCCGAGTGTTCTTGGGAGCACCAGGAGCGGAGATATCGTGCGACTTCTTCACCTTGGCGATGAAAGGATTTTTGACGTTATAGACAGATTTTCCGGCGGCGGCGGCAGTGCTCATGGGTAGTTGGTTAAAGTAGGCGGGAGACCAAGCAGGCTAAGGCGAGGCCAAGGGTTGTCAATGAATTGGGACGCGAACCAGAGCAACTCTCATGCCGCTATGACGAGAGATTGCGTGTTGCAGGAAGACACGAGAGCAGAAGAAAGCGGCATGGAGTCTGCACTCACACGCCGCCGATTTTTGACCACACCATCAACCGGGCAAATCAGAACTGGACGGAACCACCCACGTAGAAGTTGCGACCGTAGCCAGGGTCGATCCCATCTCCACGAACACGGGTGTAGTAGCTCTCGTTGAAGACATTGTTCAGGCCGGCCATGGCGGTGAAGTTTTTCGTCACCTTGTATTCAGCGGTGAGATCCCAGGTCATGTAGGCAGGGATTTCACGGCTGGGGTCTTCATCATCGCTGGCGAAGTGATCGCCGACAAAGGTGCCCAGGAAGGAGACCTTCAGCTTGTCACGCAGGTTGTAGATCAAGCCAGAGCGGACGATGTAGCCTGGAGCATACTGCGGTTTAAAACCATCCGAAGCTCCACCGTCGATGCGAGAAGTGAGGAAGGTGGCGTTGGCGTAAAAGTTGAGTGAACCGAGGGTCTTGACGTTATCCGTGCCGTTGAGGGCGTCATAAGCACCAATGAGGTCGAGCTGGAAGGCACCGTCGATTCCGTAGTTCACGGTGCGTCCGACGTTTTTGAGCACCAGATCACCATTTTCCACCACCGTGCCACCGAACTTGTTGTCGAGATCCACAAGGAAGGCGCTGGTGTCGAAGTTAAACCAGGACTTCGGCTGACCGCGATAGCCGATCTCATAGCTCCAGCCGCTTACGGGTTCTGCATCAGAGGTGAAAACCGTATTGGTGGTAGGAACGACCAGAGACTCGCCAAACACCGTTGTGCGGTAGCTCTGAGAAATATTGGCATACAGTTGGGTCTCGGAGGCGAGATCATAGGCAAGACCGAGGCCAAAGAGCGGCTGTGGGTCGAATTTACTCTTGCTACGTTCATTGATGAAGGCCCCCGTGGTGGCATTAAAGTTTTTGGTGTGGATACTTTGATTCACAGCCTCCATGCGGAAGCCGGGTGTGATGGAAAAATTACCGAAGCTGAATTTATTTTCGACAAACAGTGATCCGTAGGTCACCTCACGGTTGGAATCGAGGAAGGTGACGCCGCTATTCGCATTTGGTGTTATGCCTCGCTGATCTTCGCGAGGTGAATCGACATAGTAAAACTGAAGACCGACCGCCAGCGTGTGGTTGCCACCGAGACCTTCCCAGTCATGACGCAGGCGTGGCTCGAAGCCAAAGGTGCGAAACTCCTGGTTTTCGATATTATTGGTCTGTGCGCTCGCGCCTGTCGGAGCTGTGCCAAAACCACCGCCACGCTGACGTTTGCTCCAGCGCTGATAATAACCGCCCCAGGTTTTCACCGTCAGTTCCGTGGATGAGGAAAATTTGTGCTGAAGCTCAATGGAGCCCACAAAACGCTTCAGGCGGAATTGATCGAAATGACGAGTGGTCATATCCGGTGTCTTGGCGAACTGCTCCTGAGACAGCCCTCCAGGCTCGCCGTGGCGCTCTTCGTAGCCGTCGAAAGCGACGATCCAGCGGGTGTCAGCATCCACGTCGTAGGCGATTTTGAAATGACCGCCATCGAGCACGTAGTCGCTGTTGGATTGACGGAAGCCGCTGGCCTCGCGGTGATTGTAGTAGCCGTAGTAGCCGAGTTTGCCGACCGTTCCTGTCACCGCGCTGTAGCTGGAGAAAAGATCGTCCGTGCCGAAGATGTTCTGCGTGCGGAAAGAAAACGGCGTGTTTCGGTCCGGCATGTAGGTGATGTAGTTCATGGCACCAGCAGGCTGCGGGCCGTACATCAGTGAGCCACCGCCGCGCACGAACTCAATGCGATCCACCACGTCGAGCGGTGGTGTGTAGTAGGCCTCGGGGTAGCCAAAGGGATCGGCATGGATCGGGATGCCATCCTTCAAAACCTGCATGAACTGCATGCGATGCGGCTCACCGATGCCGCGGTAACCGATGCTTACCAGTGGTGTGGTTTCTTCTGAGTAAAGCAGGCCCGGCGTAAGAGACAGGGCCTGGCGATAATTGTTGGCCTGCACTTTCGGCAAGACATCCAAGTCGATGACGGTGGCACGTTTACCGGCGAAGATCTTGGTGCCTTCGACCGGCATCAAGAAGGGATTCTGCACAAAAGCGTCGTTTTCGGATTCACCATAAACCGTGATGGTGTCCATCGTGGTGGCGGCCGACGCAGCTTCAGGTGCCACGACTGCTGCATCTTGGGCGACGGCCAGCCCAGCAATCAAGCTGAGGAATGAAGGAAGGAGAAGGTTGGATTTCATGAGAGTGGATTCTTTTTTGAAAGTGAGACACTATCGCAAGAGTGATGTATTTATGAGTTATTGAGAACAAAGCGCAAGAGCTATTTTGCGACATTGTCGCAATAGACATCCAATCCAGCTGAAGAGATGGCGATTTGATGCCGCCCGCTTACTCGTCTTCCATCAGCTTCACGGCCAGTGTTCTCATGACTTGGCGCTTTGGCTGGTCATCGTTGCGCTCGAAGGCTTCATCGAGATTACGCAAGATGCGCAGCA
>CANHTV010000102.1 GCA_947463285.1 Verrucomicrobiaceae bacterium
CTTCACCTTGCTGGAGATGTTGGTGGCTCTTTCGGCCTTTGTTTTTCTGATGGGCGGCATTTTTGCCATCGCGCAAGGCACCCTGGAGCTGAGCAATGACATCGGCTTGGCACAGGAAAAATCGCAGATTCGCCAGAATTTTATCGAGTTTATTCGCCGCTCCTTTCGCAGTCTGCCGGGAGAGGCTGAGGTGCGTCTTTCAGTGAGAGCCAAGGGCGGCACCTATGTGCCGACGCTGAATTTTGTGAATGGCGGCAGTTCCTTTACGCCCGGGACGTCTCTGCCACCGGACACCAGCCTTGACCTCTATGCGGAGGAGCGCCCAGGCGGATACCTGCGGGTGATGGTCCGTGTGCTGGATGAAAAACAGACACAGGCCCTGCGCTCCAACCAAAATGTGCGCTACACCAGGGATCAGATCACCATGCCGCTGCTGGACAACGTCAGCCGTTTTGAATGGCGGTTTTTTGATGCCAGCACGAATCGCTGGGAGAATAACTGGAAACAAGGGCGGCGCCCGCTGATGGCCGAGATGAATCTACAGCTCGATGATGGTTTTGAAACCCGTGCCGTCTTCTGGCTACCGCCGATTATTCCGAATGCAGTGAACATGGTAGGAACCCCCGGCGTGCCGGGTTTGCCTGGCGTCCCCGGTGGGCCTGGAACTGGTCAACCTGGGTTGCCGGTCGACCCCAATAATCCAAATGCTTTGAATCCGCCTAATTCTCCCAGTCCCGTGCTCCCCCAATAACCACTGACATGATCTGCCGATTTAGCATTCATTGCCACAAAGCCACACGCATTGGACCGCACTTCGGCTCAAAGCGCGGAGCTGCCTTGCTGGCCGTGCTATGGGTCATTGCGTTGCTGATTGGGCTGGTGGCTGGGGCGTCCCTGCTGCTCACTCAGGATCTCGATGCCGCAGCGGCCAAGCGGCAGGTTTTTCGGGCGCGCATGCTCGCTGAAAGTGCGCTCGCCATCGCCATGAATGATGTGCAGCCGGATGATCCGCTGCTGCGCCGTCAGATCAGCGAAGACGAGGAATATGAAGTACAGATGACTGGGGAGGACGGCTTTCTGAATCCGAACATCCTGCTCCAACGTGAAGATCGTGAAACACTGCGCCGCGTCTTCCGCTACTGGGGCATGACACTGCCTCAGGCTGATGAATTGATCGACCTGCTGATCGACTGGGTGGACGCTGATGATTTTCGCCGCATCAAGGGTGCCGAGAAAAAAGAGTACGGCAGAACGGGCAAGCCCTTCAATCGTCCGTTCCGTTCCGTCGAAGAGATGTCGATGGTCCGTGGCATGGATGTCATTGAGCAGGCCTACCCCGAATGGCGCACCTGGTTCAGTGTTTATGCCAGTGGCGTTCTTGATCTGAATGAGGCGCGGCCAGAGATCGTTTCTGCTGTGCTCGGGGTGGATATGCGCTCGGCTCAAAGCCTTCGTCGCACGCGGTTGGGGAGAGATGGCCTTCTTAATACTCAGGATGACGCCATTTTAGATCTTGCCAGCGCTCTTGCCATTTTAGGCATTCCCAATGTCAATGTGGCCAATGTCGGAGTGCAAAGCGCCACCAAGCGGCTGGTGATCCGTGTCCGAGTTGGTGATCTAACCCGTGAGCTTTCTGCTGTGATTCGTGGGGCCATCGGGCAGGGGGCAACCGCCATTTTGCATATGAGCGAGACCAATCCCATCGTGGAGATGCCTTGAACGGTCTAGAAGGTTGACGGCAGAGCGGCACGGGCCATGCTGGCAGGCTGTATCACCTATGTTTTCATTACGCCCCGTCGCTGTTACTCTTGGTTCTGGATTTGCTCTGTTGAGCTGCCTTTTGTCGGCGCAGGAAATCTCGCCATCACAAGTCAAAGACTTTGCCTCACTGGAGAAGCTGGCGGCGCAGCTGGCGCTGAAACCTTACGTCGCGCCCAGTCAGCAGCTTGATCCGTTTTTTGAAGGTCTGAAATACGACGGACACCGGCAGATCCGCTTTCTTCGGGACAAGGCGCTCTTTGGTGATCAGGGCGATGTTTATCGCGTGGAGTTTTTCCATCCCGGCTGGATGTTTAAAAAGCCAGTCGTGTTTCATCAGATCCAAAAGGCTGCCGTGGCACCGGTGCCTTTCAGCAAGAGCCTCTTTGATTATGGACAGCTGGAGGTTCCTGAAAAAATCCTCAGTCCGGCAGGTTATGCCGGCTTTCGTGTTCTGGCCCCGGATTCATTGGTGAAGCGTCCTTTTGAATTCATGGTTTTCATGGGGGCCAGCTACTACCGGGCGGTAACTACAGAGCTTGGCTACGGCATCAGCGCGCGTGGTGTGGCGGTGAACACGATCGGTGGCAAGCCGGAGGAGTTTCCTGACTTTACGCATTTTTGGTTCGTCCAGCCGCAGTTGGGGGATAAGGTTTTCCGCGTGCTCGCACTGATGAATGGCCCGAGCATCACCGGGGCGTATCAGTTTGATGTGACACCCGGCAAGACCACGGAGACGCTGGTCAAAGCCACGCTGCATCTGCGTCAGCCTGTGGAGACACTCGGCATCGCTCCCTTTTCGAGCATGTTTTGGTATGGTGAAAACAGCCATCCGAAGCCCTACGACTTCCGTCCTGAGATCCATGACAGTGATGGGCTGCAAATCGAGATCGAGGGCGGACCATCCATCTGGAGGCCTCTGGATGTAGGTCGCGATCTGCGTCTGAGTCTGTTTGAGATTGATCGCCTCAAGGGATTCGGCCTAGCCGAGCGTGATCGTGATTTCAAAAACTTCCAGGATCTCGAAGCCCGCTATCACCAACGGCCGGCAGTCTGGGTGGAGCCAGTCAAAGGTTTCGGCAAAGGTGCAGTCGTGCTGGTGGAGCTTTCAACAGGTGAAGAAACCTGGGATAACATCGTTGCCATGTGGAAGCCAGCCGTCCTGCCGGCGACACCTCAGGAACCACTCAGTTTTGAATATCGCCTCTCCTGGCTGGAGGAGCATCAACCCGGCCTGCTTTGCAAAGTCACCGACACGCGTCGTGGATTCGTGATGGACAGCGACGATCATCTTTACGTGGTGGACTTTACCGCCGGAGATCTCCATCTGAAAAAGCCTGCTGACTGGGTGCCGAGCATCGAAGTCAAACTCGATGCCGGCAAGGCCAAGATCATGGATCAACGGGTGATGGCTAATGGCGAGACCAAAGGCTGGCGTGCCTTTTTCAAGATCGACGTGCCAGCGGACACCAATCTCCTGGAGATGAGCGCCGAGCTCAAGGATGGCACCAAGGTCATCTCTGAGCGCTGGATGTATCAGTGGCGTCGTTGAAAGAGTAGCCCTTATGTCTTGGGACTACGACGACTTTCGGGAGAGCAAGGAACGGCTCGAAAGGCAGATCGCCAAACGGCGCCAACGCGGTGAACGCTTTGAAGCCCTGGCTGCACCTGCGGGCCAGAAAAAACTCTGCACTACCTTTTGGGGACAGGCCTGGTGCCGCAACCTGGAGTCCTACCAGCAGTATGAGTCGCGCCTGCCTCGCGGGCGCAGCTATCTAAGACAGGGCAGGGTGTATAATTTGGAGATCGAGTCCGGCAAGCTGAGTGCCGTGGTGGCAGGTTCGGAACTTTACGAGACATTCATTCACATCCGCCCGCTGCCTGAAGCTAAATGGCGGTACATCGTGGAAACCAGTCAAGGCCAGGTCGGCTCCATGCTGGATCTGTTGGCAGGCAAGCTAGGTGACGGTCTGATGCGAATCCTGACGGATGCGGAGACGGGGCTTTTTCCCCGGCCAGAGGAGATCCGCTTTGACTGCTCCTGCCCTGATTTTGCGGATATGTGCAAGCACGTCTCAGCTGTGCTTTACGGAGTGGGCGTGCAGCTGGATACCAAGCCGGAATGGCTTTTCACTCTCCGCGGTGTGGATCAGTCTGAACTGCTGGCTGACGCCACAGAGACCGCCATTTCCGGCTTGTCTGCACCTGTTTCAGATCTGCAAGGGGCTGACCTCGGTGCGTTGTTCGGCATTGATCTAGTGTAGGCTCCGCCATTTGATCTGGCTGACTCATGAAGGCACAAAAAAGCCCAGTCGTGCTGACCGGGCTTTGATTTTTAAACGATTACCAGCAGCGACCTCCTGGCCCCCAGCTACCGTAGCTGTGTCGTGAAATCATGACGTGATGACGAAAGGGAACAGGGCCGTAATGGATTGGCTGATAGCCTGCAAAAATCACGGGGCGCGGTCTGGGGGCGTAACAGGCAGGCTGGTAGCTGTAGTAGCGCTGATCCTGGCTGGCACCGAGAGTTGAGCCTGCAGCGGAACCGAGCAGTCCGCCTATAGCCGCGCCTTCGAGCGGGCGACCACTTTGATTTCCAATGATGGCCCCGAGGATGCCGCCACCTACTGCGCCCATTACAGCTCCATGATTTTCATTGGGACCAGCATAAGGACTAACACAGGATGTAGCCGTCAACAAGAGTCCAAAAGCGGTAGCGAGAGCAGAGAAACGTAGCGATGTTTTCATGGGAAGAAGATTGTGGATTTGAGGTGATGTAAATGCAGTGAGATCTCTGACGCAGGCTATGAGAAATCATTCAAATCCGATTCTGAAAAGCTGGGTTAGATTCATCATGCGGCATCGAATTGCTTGCATTTCGAGCCAGACGAGACATCACAGCCTCCTCAACATGAGTATTCTCTTTTTCGCCGCCAGCTTCCCTGAACTTTGGAATCAATTTGTACAAGCTTTGCCCGTCATCATGGGGCTGATTTTGATTGAAGGCCTTCTCTCGGTTGACAACGCCCTGGCCATCGCTGCCATGGCCTCGCATCTGGATGAAAAACGCCGGAATCAAGCGATGAACATCGGCTACATCGGTGCCTATGGTTTCCGCATTCTGGCGCTGCTTTTTGCGTCCTACATCATTGACAATCACACGATCAAATTTGTGGGAGCGCTTTATCTTGTCTGGCTCATGTGCGCTCACTTCGCGGGGCAAAAGGAGATCGCCGGAGAGGAAGGCGAGGCTGTAAATGTGCATCATCGCACCTTTGCCGGCACGATAACGATGATCGCCTTGATGGATCTCAGTTTGAGTGTCGATAACGTCGTCGCAGCCATAGCACTGAGTCCGAACGAGCTTTGGCCGGTTTACGTGGGTGTCACGATTGGCATCATTGCGCTCCGTCTTATCGCAGGTTTGGCTGTCAAAATGATCACCAAATACCCGGTGTTGGAGCACACGGCTTTCATCCTGGTTGGATACGTTGGGTTGCTTCTCATCACCGAATTGCAGTTCCATGACTGGTTTCATGACCTCGGTCCAACGAAGGTGAAGATCATCAAATTCGCGGGGATACTGGGGCTGGTGGCGCTCACACTTCTTTGGTCGGAAAAGCCTTTGTTTCGCACTCTTCTCAATCCCATTCTGCGCATCCTTGTCCTGCCAATGCAGATTTTTGCCTCACTCGTTGGAGCTGTTTTAGTCTTGATTACATGGCCTGTGAAAAAAGTGATTGCCATTGTGAAAAAGTCCTAATGGGCAGGCGCAATGTCTGACTTGACGAGAATTGTTTAATAGATCTTGAGCATTTTATAAGGTGAGAAACTGAAAATTGTCGGTTGCACCTACTGTCTGGTGTGGTACGACTTCCGACTCCCCGCCTCTCGGTGGGTTTTCCCCCATCCATCCCGATCTTATGCGAGTTCGTCCGTCTGTGAAACCTCTTTGCGAACTTTGCCGCGTTATCCGCCGCAAAGGAGTTGTTCGCGTTGTCTGTAAAAACCCACGCCACAAACAGCGTCAGGGTTAATCCATTTTATTCCCACTCAGCACCTTACTTTATGGCACGCCTACTTGGAGTCGAAATCCCTAACGAAAAGAAGATCGAATATTCACTGCCTTACATCTATGGCATCGGTCTTCCTTTGAGCCGCAAAATTCTGGTTCACGCAAACATTGATCCCAACATTCGTGCTGGAGAGTTGACAGACGATCAGATCTCTCAGATCACCCAAGTAATTCAGGGCATGAAGCTCGCTATCGAAGGTGATCTTCGTCGTGAGATTCAGATGCACATGAAGCGCATTCTTGGCATCAATTGCTATCGCGCACATCGTCATCGTCGTGGTCTTCCTGTTCATGGCCAGCGCACGCACACTAATGCTCGCACTCGTAAGGGGCCACGTAAGACCGTAGGTGCTCAACGCAACCCAGGTGCCAAGAAGGGCAAGGTCTAATCTCCAAATCTAAGCGAGGACTAAATAGATAATCAGTATGGCAGACGAAACAACGATCCCGGAAGCAGCTCTCGAAGCCGCCGCTCCAGCACCGGAAGCAGCAGCTCCGGCACCCGCACCAGCCGCAGCTCCTGCTGACAAGGCTCCAACCTCAGGCGACCGTGCCGTCTCTCAGAGCGTTTGGCTCGAGATCGGTGGTGGTGACGGCACTGAAACAGCCAAGGTCATCAAGGCCAAGGGTTCGAAAAATGTTAGCGCTGGCGTGGTTCATGTTCGTGCGACATTCAATAACACCATGGTGTCCATCACAGATCGCGTCGGAAACGTGATCGGTTGGTCCACCGCTGGTAAGATGGGCTTCCGCGGCTCCCGCAAAGGCACCGCATACGCCGCTCAGGTTGTTGCTCAAGACGCTTGCCGCCAAGCCATGGGACACGGTCTTCGAGAAGTCGAAGTTCATCTTCGTGGGCCTGGTTCAGGTCGTGAGTCCGCTGTCCGTGCCGTTCAGGCTATGGGCGTGGAAGTCACCAACATCAAAGATGTGACGCCAATCCCACACAACGGCTGCCGTCCACCAAAGGCACGTCGCGTTTAATCCCTCTCCGCACTCTACTCGTTTACTTTTATGGCACGTTACACAGGTCCTCGCGAAAAGATCGCTCGCCGCTTCGGCATCGCCCTTTTCGGTCCTTCCAAAGCTCTCGAACTCCGCAATTTCCCACCTGGACAGCACGGTGTTCGCAATGCTCGCCGCAAGGTTTCTGAATACGGCGTCGCTCTTGCTGAAAAGCAGAAGCTTCGTTTCCAATACGGTGTGTTGGAAAAGCAGTTCCGCCGCTTCTTCGCTGAAGCTCAACGCCGCAAGGGCGTGACTGGTGAAAACCTGCTGCAAATGCTTGAGATGCGCTTGGACAATATCGTTTATCGCATGGGCTTTGCGAACACACGCTTCGCTTCCCGCCAGCTCGTCAGCCATCGTCACATCACCGTCAATGGTAAGATCGTCAACATCGCCAGCTATCAAGTTAAGCCAGGTGATGTAGTCGCTGCCAAGGAAAGTCCACGTTCCCAGCAGCTCGTTGGTCGTTTCCTCGAAATGACCCTTGGCTCTCCTGCGGCTGACTGGATGACTGTGGATCGCGACAAAATGTCTGCTGTTGTCAATCGCGTGCCGATTCGTGATGAGATTAACCCAATCGCCAACGAGCAATTGGTGGTGGAACTCTACTCACGTTAATCGCTCCAGCGGTAAACCAACTTCAGGAAGGGACGCCCAATGGCGTCCCTTCTTCGTATCTGTGTGATGATCTAATCATGAATGCCCCCCAACGAATCGAATTGATAGGAGAAGAAATTGCCCTGTTGTGGCCTGATGGCACAGAGCATTACATTCCTTGTGAGAGGCTTCGAACTTGGTCACCCAGTGCAGAGAACACAGGCGAACGAGACCTGATGGGGCGCCAATACGGAGGCACGAATCAGAAGTCCTTCCCAGGTGTCATGGTGCGTAGTTGGAGACCAATCGGAGGTTATGCCTACCAGTTTGATTTTTCAGATGGCCATAACACCGGCATTTTCAGTTTTGACTACTTGTTCAAACTTGGGGAAGTGGCCGCCGGCAAAGAGCCGAACTGATTTATTCTTTCCACTTCATGCAGCGGAAAGGGTGATCGTCGATCAGATTTCCCTGCACTCCCTTCAGTCTTTCGGCGTGGTAAAACTGTACGCCCACATAGAAATAAACAGGTATGACGGCAGTGTCCTCGCTGACGAGCCGGTTTTCGGCTTGGTGGAAAAATTCGTTACGCTTTGAGATGTCCGCTTCACTGGCGGCTGCCTGGATGAGTTGGTCGTAGGCCGGGCTGGCATAACCTGTGCGGTTTTGACCATTGCCCTGGGTGAAGAGATCCAAAAAGGTGCTTGGATCATTGTAATCACCGACCCAGCTTGAGCGGCATAGGTGGTAATCAAGCTCGCGCATGGATTTGAGCCAGACCTTCTGCTCTTGTTTGGTGAGATTGACCGTGACGCCCAGCGCCTCCTGCCACATCGCTTGCAGCTCGATGGCTATGCTGCGCTCAATGGGAAGTGGAATGTAGAGATACTCGACGCGGGGAAAGCCTTTGCCATTGGGGAAACCTGCTTCTGAGAGCAATTGGCGGGCTTTGGTCACGTCATAGCCCAATCCTTTGGGCGGTTGATAATCGTTGCCCGTGCCGGGTGGTGTCAGGCTGTTGGCGATGGGTTCACCGAGCTGGGTGATTTTTTCGACGATGCGTTTTTTATCAACGGCCAGTGCAAATGCTTGACGCACCCGCGCATCGTTAAAGGGGGCTCGTGTGACGTTGATGCGGGTGAACCAAGTGCCCAAAAACGGCCCGGTATGAAACCATGGCTGTTGCTTGAGCTTCTGTGTCAGCGATGGCGGCACCATGCCTTTGTCCATCATCAGGTCACACTGCCCCGTATGGAAGTAGCTGAGTGCGGTATTGGCATCCTGCACAGGCTTGATCTCCACCGTGGTCATGTGGACGTTGGCGGCATCCCAGTAGCGGGGGTTTTTTCTCAGGCGGATGTGATCATCCAGCTTCCACTCTTCCAAGATGTAGGCTCCGTTGCTGACTATGTGGCGGGGCTTGATCCAGGCTGTGTTATGCTTTTGGATCGCCGATACAGGTATAGGTGACAGGGTCGTAAACGAGCACAGATCGATGAAGTAAGGCGTGGGTGTCTCCAGTTCCACTTGTAGCGTTCTGGTGTCGAGCGCGCGGATGCCGACTTTGCTGAAATCAGGCTTGTCCGATTCATAAAAGCCTCGAGCTCCACGGATGATGAAAAGCAGGTTGGCGTAGTCGGCTCCTGATTCTGGAGTCAAAACACGTTTCCAGGAGTTGACGAAATCCTGTGCGACAATGGGCTCGCCTGAGGTCCACGTGATGCCTGCACGCAGGTGAAAGGTGTAGGTTTTGAGATCTTCGGAGATGTCCCATTTTGCAGCCATGCCCGGTTCGGCCTTGCCTTCCTGGGTGACTCGGCAGAGTCCTTCAAACAAGGAGTTGGCGATGCGCATGGAGACTTGATCCGAAGCAAGCGCTGGGTCGATGGTTTCAGGTTCGGCGCTCTGAATGAAGACGAGGTCCGCGCGCGGTTTTTCAGGGCTGCATGCACTGAGCGCCAGGCCCAGGAGGGCGCAGCTGTAAATCTGGGATTTCAAAGACGGCACGCTATGGGTGAATTAGCGTTCAGTCTTCAAGGTGCCAGCTTTACCGGTCGGCCATTCTGCGCCTTGGCTGATCCAGCGGCGCAGCAGGGTGATCTCATCGGAGGTCAAAGTCTCACCGACTGGTGGCATGGCTTTGAGTGAGGCATGGGCGGAATTGATCTGACTGATGAAGCGGCTTTGATCAGGATTTCCAGGAATGATGAAAATGCCCAGAGTACCAGTTTTTTTGGCCTCCTCCAGGCTGGCCATGCTCAGGCTTCCCGGCTGGGCGCTTTGATTGTGGCACATGGCGCATTTGGCTTCGAGGATGGGTTTGACGTGAGCTGTGAAACTGACGTTCCCTGTTTTGGCTTCTTTGAGCGCGGAGGCCTCCAGGACGTTGATGCCAGTCTGGCGCGTTTCGCTTTCAGACTCTGGCGATGTGCAGGCCGTCAGAGTGGCGATGCTGAGAATCAGGCTGTAACGATGGAAAAAAGAGCTCATGGTTGAGGTGGTGATTGGTAAAACGAGGTTA
>CANHTV010000103.1 GCA_947463285.1 Verrucomicrobiaceae bacterium
GTTAGACCTCTGCACATCATCAGTTTTGCCGATGATCACTCCGCCTTGCGACTTGCACTGACGCACAAAAAATATTTCCCGTATTTGCGCCACGGGGCCGCAGATACCCTGCTACATCGCGGGGAGTGGAAGTCTCGTTACAAGGCAGGCTTAAGTTGGGTTTTAAGATCTCACGATGAGAGGGTTAGCTCATGTGTGCTTCCTGCGATGACATTACAGGCGTAGTGGAATCCACTATACCTGACTTGCGGTGACTCCTCATGCATTGTCCCGTAGCCAATGACAATAGAGGAGAGGTCGGGGAGGTCCTAGCATCGGGGTGTCAACAAACCAACAACACACTTCCGATATGCAAACCATCGCCTCCAAACACAACGGTCAGCAACGCTTTATCGAAACCCTCGCTGAAAGCGATTTGTTTCAGCAATACCAACACGCTTTTCACACTTTGACCGGCCTGCCTTTGAGCCTGCGTGCTCAGGAAGATGAAGAGTTCGTTGAGGAAGTCGTCACCTGCAAAGGTATCGCAGGCGTGGTGCAAACTTATGTGCCGGTGCGTGTCGGCAAGACACCTGTGGCTTTGATGGAAACCGGTGGTGTGCGTCTCGAAGCGGCTAATGCCGAAACCTTTGCCCCTCTGGCAACGGCGCTGATCAATGACGACCGTAATGCTCATGAAGTGCGCGGTGCCCAGGTCCACTTTCATCACGTTCCTGTCATGGAGCCTGCTCGTTATCGGGCCGCCTTGGCGATTCTGAAATCCTTTGCTATCCAGCTCGGCGAGTGCGCTCACCGCATGTTGTTTGCCCAGGCGACGCATGAGCCTCAAGCCGTCAAAAATGCCAAGATTTACATCCATGCGCATTTGCCTGAGCAGATGACACTGGAAAGCGTGGCCAAGGCTGTGAACGTCAGCCCCTTTCATTTCTGCAAGATCTTCAAGCGTGCGACAGGCCTGACCTTCACGGACTTCGTGAACCGCGCTCGTGTGGAAAAAGCTAAGCGCATGTTGATGAGGCCGGCGGCACGCATCACCGAGGTCGCCTATGATGTAGGCTTCCAATCCCTGTCCCATTTCAACCGCAGCTTCCGCCGCATTGCCAATGAATCCCCTACCGAATATCGCGGACGGATGAAGGCAGATCGCGGGATGCTGGAAGCCGCCTGATCAACGGTGTGGGTTAGCGACCAAATGCCTGAATGAAGGCCACCTCCAGGGCAAGGCCTTCATTCACGTTTGTATGCAGGTGCTGATCGAGCTGACGAAGGTAACGAAGGCGTTTGGTCAGTTCCTCAGGCGTCCAGCGGCTGGAAAGCGCTGAGGTGGCCTCACGATACTGTGGCAGATCGAGATGTTGAGCGCCGACTTGCTGGCGTGCCACATCACCCATCCAGGCAAGCAGGAGATCCATCAAAGCATCACGTCTTTGCAGATAACGGGCTTCGATCTGGGCGGTGACTTCTTCTTCGCGCTGCTTCAGCCAGGAACCGTCTGTGGTCTGTTTGTAATGGTCCTGCTCCTTTTCAAATTCCTCCTCCTGCTCGGCTTTGATTTCATCGTAGAGCTTGTCGATGATCGCCTGAAAATCAGCCTTCAGCGCAAGAGCAGCGGAGATGCTGCCACTGGCTCGATTGGCCAGCTGCTGCAACACGCTGAGCAGCTTTTTTTCATGACTATCAAAGACACGCGCTTCAGCCGGTGGCAGCAGCGGGATCTCAATGACGCGTGATAGGATCGTGGTCAGTAGCTGTCCGGGATGGGCCGTTAACAGCAGCAGCAGCGTGCGATCAGGCGGTTCTTCGAGGGTCTTGAGGAAGGCATTTTGAGCCTGGATGTTCATGCGCTCGGCATCGACGATGATGCCCAGTTTATAGCCTCCCGGTGCCGTGGTCCGGTGAATCATACGCTCCAGATAGCGGATGGTCCCGACCTCGTCGCCACTGTCACCGATAGTGATGCGACGTGATTTGCTCTGCGGGCGCAAAATGACCGCGCCTTCCTGCGCCCAATCCTCCAGATGCGCATGACGTGCGGGGCTCACCAAACTGAGCGCTTTGGAGGCAAAACCCTCCAGATCTGCACCACGAGGCCCGGTGATGAGGTAGGCATGACCGAGGCGGCCTAGCTGTTGGGCGCGGGTCAGCAAATTCAGCGCGTGATCGGCTTTAAACGGCATAATGACGAGTCTCCAGCAGTTGCAAAATTTCAGCGTGAACGGCATCCTGTGTCAGCGCTGCATCGACGATGGCGATGCGCCCCGGTTCTGCTTCGGCAAGGTCGAGATAACCCTGGCGAACTTTTTCATAAAAGGCTCGCGGCAGACTTTCCATCCGATCCAGTTCACGGCCTGTGGCATGGATACGCTGCCAGGCGGCTTCAGTCTCTAAATCAAGCAGCACCGTGAGGTGGGGCAGGGTGCCGCCGACGGCAAAGGCATTAATCGCCTGCACGCTGGCTAGCGGCAACCCACGGGCGATGCCTTGATACACCGTTGTGGAATCTAGAAAGCGATCCAGGATCACAAAAACGCCGGCTGCTAACAGCGGGCGGACTTTTTCGCGCACGAGCTGAGCACGACTAGCAGCAAAGAGCAGCAGCTCCGCTTCCGGTGCCATCGCCGCGCCGGCTTTGGCGTGTTGCAGCAGATGTCGAATCGCCTCTCCCACTTCCGTACCGCCCGGCTCGCGCATGACTTCCACCGTTTTACCGGCGGCGCGCAGACGATCGGCTAGCAGGCGGATCTGTGTGGACTTGCCACAGCCTTCGGAGCCTTCAAAGGAGAGCAGGAAACCGTGGGTGGATGAATTTTTCAAAACGTCAAATGGGGAAGGGAAGTCGTCTTTTTAGCGTGGGGGCGGTGGATGTCGAACAAAAGCATTTTCGTTTTGGCAAAGTGTGCTGCCGGGGTTATCTCCCACGCCCCATGACACCTACCTCCGCCTACCAGTTCGGTCCTCGTGAAAACAAGAAGGCCATCGAAGAAGATCTCGTCTTTGCCCCAAAGTTTGACGAGCATGGTCTGATCGCCGCCATGGCGGTGGATGCCGAGACGAATGAGCCGCTGATGCTAGCTTACATGAATGCCGAAACCCTGCGCATGACTTTGCAGCTCGGGCAGGCCGTTTATTACAGCCGCAGCCGCCAGGAAATCTGGCACAAAGGAGCCACCAGTGGCGAGTTTCAGGAAGTTATCGAAATTCGTACTGACTGTGATCAGGATGCCTTGATCCTCAGGGTAAAACAGCGCGGCGGTGGCTGCTGCCACACCAAGCGCCCGACCTGCTTTTATCGAACCGTTTTAATGTCTCAGAACGTTGGATTGGTAAAGCTTGAGATGGCCTAAAGAATCTATTGATCAATCAACCAACATTACTCGCAGATTCCAGACCATGCCACAGACTGACAATTCGACACCTGCTTTGAACTCTGCACGTCGCAAGGCTTTTCGTCGGCTGTTGCCGCTTCTCTTTTTGAGCTATGTCATCGCCTACGTTGATCGACAAAATGTTGCGGTAGCAAAGCTGACAATGGTGAGAGATCTGCCTGGATTTGATAATGCTGTGATTGGGTTTGGTGCTGGCATCTTTTTCCTGGGTTACTTTTTGCTGGAGATCCCAGGCACACTGATGGTCGAGCGTTGGAGTGCACGAAAATGGATTTCCAGGATCATGGTGACCTGGGGAATGATGGCTGGACTCACCGCAGCCGTTACCACGCCCATGCAGTTCTATGTAGTGCGCTTTTTTCTGGGTTTAGCTGAAGCTGGATTCTTTCCGGGTGTCATTGTTTATCTGACGCATTGGTTTCCGAGTCGAGATAGAGCCAAGGCTTTGTCGTATTTCTTGATTGCGACACCTTTTGCCCAAGTTCTAAGTCCGAAAATCTCCAATGCGCTGCTGAAGATAGGCACAACCGAAATCGTGGACGGTCAGAGTCTTGTGCATCCGCCGCTGCTTGGCATGGTGGGGTGGCAGTGGGTCTATGTTTTTTGGGCTATTCCGGCCGTGCTCATGGGGATTGGCGTGCTGTTTTTGCTGACGGATCGCCCCAGCCAGGCGAACTGGCTAACCCCTGAAGAAAAGCAGGCTTTGGAATCCAAGTTGGCTGAGGAGCGAGCGCAAAGCTCACGTGGGAAACGGATGACTGTTTCAGAAGCCTTCAAACACCCTAAAGTGCTGCTCATGGCCTTGGCCTATTTTTGCACGGTTACGGGTAGCTATGGCGTAGAATTCTTCATGCCGAGCATCTTGAAAGATTGGTACAACCTGAGTATGGATGATCTGACTTGGTTGATCATGTTGCCCCCTTTGATGGCTGTGGCTGGACAGTTGCTTGCAGGCTGGAGTTCAGATCGTTTTAATGAGCGCCGGCTACACGCGACGTTGCCTATTATTTTAGGCGCTTTGGCCTTGGGATTGATGCCGCTCACCCAAGGGAATCTCTTCCTAACGATCACTCTTTTCATGCTGGCTTTCGCGGGCTTCAAAGCCTACATGCCGGCTTTCTGGTCATTGCCGAATTTGTTTCTTACAGAGGCTGCTGCGGCTGGCAGCATTGGATTAATCAACTCAGTGGGAAATTTGGGAGGCTATCTTGGCCCTTCCTTGCTGGGCAAGGTTGAAACCCTCACAGGTTCCTACGCCGGAGGCCTTTATTATTTGAGTGCTTCCTTGTTAGTCGCGGCATCGATCGTGTTTAAACTTGGCCTCGGTGTCAAGCGGCAGGAGGCAAGGTGACTCGGGTTTCCAAAGTTTACTCCACGTTAAAGCTGCTGTTTTCCGACCCTGCGGCTGTATATGTCACATCATTATTCCTTGGTTCGCGTGCTGCGTTCGTATTAGCTAGGTAATTGTCATGCCCTCACTCGACTATCCCCTTCCACTTCAGCGCCTGATTGCTCAGATCAAGGGCCTGCCCGGCTTGGGGCCGCGAAGCGCGGAGCGTCTGGTCCTCTGGCTTATGCAGGATTCGGGGCGAGTCGAGCCTTTGGTCGACGCACTCAAGGAGCTTGTGGCGCGGGTTCATGCCTGCAGCCAATGTGGTTTTTTTATTGAACACGAAACGGATTGTGCGCTGTGTCAGGGCCCTAATCGCCAGCAGAAAATCATCTGCGTTGTGGAGCAGGCTGCTGATGTTTTACGTCTCGAACGGTCAGGTGCTTTTCAGGGACTCTATCATGTTCTGGGCGGTAAACTTTCGCCGTTGGATAATGTTACACCAGATGATCTTCGAATTGAGCCTTTGCTCGAACGTGTCAGGCATTTGCAGGCACAGGAAGTGATTTTAGCCGTAGGTTCTGATGTCGAAGGAGAAGCCACCGCAAGCTATTTGAGTGATCTTCTACGAATAGAAGGAGTGAGCGTTTCACGTCTGGCTCAGGGTATGCCAGCTGGCGGTGGACTAGACTATGTCGATGAATTGACCTTGTATCAGGCTCTACAAGGCAGGCGGCAAATGTGAGTGTTGCTGTTCAGTCTTGTTTTTGTGGTTAATTACAAAGTAAGGTTCGCTTTATTAAGATTGATTCGATGATCGTCTAAAATTAATCATTGTATTTAAACGCTTCAGTTAACTCTCATGCCCTACCTGGCTTTCAACCTCAACGACGGCAATGAGTTCGTCTTCGACATCCTCGAAGAACGACTCACCATCGGGCGTGATTCGAAGAACGACATCGTCATCGACAACACCTACATCTCGGGATGTCACGCCGAGTTTGTGCGGCAGGCTGATTCGTCTTACGACTTGATCGACCTGAAGTCATCCAATGGCACTTTCGTCAATGGCAAACGCATCGAGCGGGCCTCCGTAAAGGGTGGTGATAAGATCCGTTTTGGACAGCTCGACTCGCGTTTCCGTGAGCGTGCTCCGAAGGGCACTGCTCCGGCATTCGAGGCCAAACCAGCCTCGGGCGGTAAAAATCAGCCTACAAAAACAGATGGAAGGCGTGGTGATACCGAGTCCATCCCAGCTCGTGATGCCAACCCCAGTTCTGAGACGGGTCCCATCGAGCCGACACGCCCGCCGCTAGCTCGTGGAGATCACAGTTCGACCGCTGCTTTTGCGCCACCGCCACCTAGCGCACCCATTTTCAGGCCCGAGTTACCTGTGGCTCTCGATCCTGCCTTATTGCGGCAGGCCGAAGAACTGCGGGATGAGGTGGCCAAGCTTAAGCAAGAGCGAGATCTCCTGCGCCTCGAGAATGAAAAAGAATCCCGTCGTCGGGATGAAGTACGCGCCTTAGAGAAAACTCTCGAAGAGCGGCAGGCTCAGGCAAAAGAACTAGAGAGCAGTCTCAGCCAGCTGAAAACAGAGGCTGCTACCGCGAAAACCGAGGTGGAAAAGCTCGCCTCAAAACGTCGTGAAGCCTCGAATCTTGACAGCCAGCTGGAATTCACTCGCAGTGAGTTGATCAAAGCTCAGGCCGACATCACGACTGCATCCAAAGGTCTCGAAGCACTGCATGAAGATGCCGGTAAGGCTCGGACAGATCGTTTGGAAGCTAATCGCCAGCTTGAAGCCTTACGTATTGAGATCCGCGAAGCTGAAGAGCGCTCCAAGGCTCTCACTGCCAGCACCCAATCTCTTGAGACTCGCAGTGCAGAACTCGCTAAAACTTTAGCTGACTCGGAAAAATCCGAGGCTGAAATCAAATCATGGCAAAGTGGTGAATTTCAGAAGTTGGAAGCGCAGATTCGCGAGAGAACGACCGAGCTGGCCAAAATCGAAGGCAGCCTGATGCAGGCTCAAAAAGAAGCGACATCAGTCCAGGCTGAAGTCGCTGTCAGTATGGCAGATCTGCGTTCTGAAAAACAGGCGCTCCAGGATCAAGTTAGTCAGCTTCAGAGTCAGCTTGAAGTTCGTCAAAAAAACCTTTCGGCACTCGATCAGCAGCGTGGCGTTGTTGAGATAGCTCTCAGTGCATTGATTTCCAAACAGCAAGACAGTGAATTTGAACACCAAGCCTTCACTCAGCGCAGTGAAACTCTTCGCCAGCAGCATGAAGCCGCCGAAGCTGAACTGAAAGCTCTTGAGAATGGAATCACGGCGAAAAAAGTGGAGCTTCAGCAGCTGGAAGTTGGTCTCAGCGGAGCTCATAAGGCAGCACAAAGCTCTCAATCTGAGGCTCAAGCCAGTGTCAGTCAGCTTCAGCAGTTGAAGCAAAGTCTGGAGCAGCAGACCACCCAGCTTCAGACTCAACTCAAGGAGCGCGAGTCAGTATTGAAAGCCTTGGAGGAAAAACGCACGGTCACGGAAGCCAGCCTTACCTCACTGTTGGCTCAACAACAGAGCCGTGAAGCAGATATCTCAGCTCTCCAGAAAAGTGAAGACGCAGCCCGGCAAAAACAAGAGTCAGCTCAGGCTGCGCAGAAACAATCAGAAGCCCAATTGGCCGAAATAAATGCCCAGCTTTCCAAGCTTGAGGCTGAATTGACAGGCCGGACTTTAGAAATCGAAACGATCAAAGCTCAGGCTGATGATCAACGTCAAAAAGCCCAACAAGACCATCAGGCTGACCTTGCCAAACTGGCTGCTGAGAGATCAGTTCATGAGGCCGAAGTGGCCCAAATCGAGTCTCAAATCCAAGCAAAAACTGGCGATCTAGCCGATTTGCAAAACAAGGTGGCGCAGCTCGAAGCTCGCTCGGCAGAGCTCACCAATCGACTGGATGATCTTTCCAGCAAAGACGCCCAGCTCAGCAATGCCAGCGAGGCTCTAAAAGCCGTCGAAGCGCACAAAACAGAGCTGACCGGTGTCATTCTGCAACTTACCTCCGAGCGTGACAGTCTGACGCGTGAAATGTTAAGTGTGACAGAGAAGGGCCGGGCACAACACACACTCACCGAAGCCCTCATCAAGCGCCGTTTGGCAGCTGAAAAAGAAACCCTGACAGCAGAGGAACAGCAGACCTCGATTTCAGCCGAACTAGGCAAAGTGCGCGATTGTCTGCGCACCGCTGAAACAGCCGCAGAAGTCAAGCAGAAGGAAATCAGCGAAGCGCAGTCTGCGGTGGAGAAAATCCGTCAGGAAATCGAGCAATCCGCAGCCGAGCAAAGTAAAGCCAAGGCTGAGCTGGAGACGACACAGGAAGAATTGCGCCAAGCTCAGGCTGAGCTTGAGAGAACTCGCAGCGAGTCCGAAGCCAACGTGAAACTGGCCCGTGATTCAGCCGCCAGTCATGAGCAGCAAACCTCGCTGCTCTCAGGTTTGCAGACCAAGATTGGTGGCTTGGAAACTTTGCTGGCATCACTGGCTTCTTCTCATGCTGAGCGTCAGACCCAATTCACGGCCTTGGAAGCCCAGCAGCGCACAGCCGCCGATTTGCTGGCCAAGCGTCAGCAGGAAAACGCTGCTGCTGAGGCTCGCTTGACCGAGCTGAAGACTCAAACGGCTCATTTTGAAGCCAAGGTCAATGAACTGCTGACAACAGAAAAACAGCTGGCTGAAGCCAAAGCCAGTCTGCTCACCGCCAAGCTGGATCTCGAGAAAGCTCAGGCTGAGGTATTGAGCCTGCGTGAAGAGCGGGCAGATCACGAAAAAAGGCTGCCTGTTTTGCGTCTCGAGTTGGAAAAAATGCAGACGGATCTGGCGCTCAAGACGAAGGAACTGGCTGGCACTGAAGCTCGTCACCAGACCTTTTCCCAACAGGTGGAAGATCTCGAATATCGCCTTAAAGATCTCCAAAACGCCGAGGCCACCCTTGTCAAAACACAGTTGGAACTCACACGCCTGAGTGGCGAGAAGGAAGCGATCCACGCTCTGGTAGGCACTTTGTTGTCGCAGCGTGAGGATCACGAAAAAAAACTGCCCGGCCTCAAAGCCGATGTCGAAATTCTGCGCACTGAGTTTCAGACATTGCTGCAGGACAAAAAGATCACTGCTGGTGCATTGGAGAAAGCACAGACCGAGAGAAATGCAGCCTCTGAGCAGGTCGCTACTCTCCGAGCTGAAGCTGTGCAGCTTGATCAGTTGCTGCAAGATAAGCGCACCAATTTAGAGTCGGAGACTAAAGTAAAGCTCGCTGAGTTTAATCAGGCTGAAGCCAAGCTGCGTGAGATCACTGCCCGTGTGACGGCTGCTGAAAAACGCGTTCACGATCTCGCCGACGTTGAGAAAAACCTTCAATCCGCAGCACTGGCTCTTCAAAATAGCGAGAAGCAGCGACTGGCCGAGGATAAGACCGTCAGCGAATTGAAGAGCGAGCAAGACAAACTACGCAAAGACATCACCTTGCTTGATGACGGACTCAAAGCTGGGCAGATACAGTTGGCTGATCTGACCAAAAAAGCCAAAGCCGAAGAGGCTCTCCTGGCTGACCTGACGACCCGTGCTGAAAAGGCCACAGCCGCGATGCTGGCTGCCGAAGCGAAGCGCCTCGAAGCTGAAGCGGCCATCAACAAAGCACGCGATGAAGAAAAGAATCTGCGCAAAGGCATCCCGGTACTGACAACTGAAATGGCTGGGCTGCAGGCCGCTTTGGTCGCTTTGAATCGCGATCGCGATGAAGCTTCGCAATATGTCACGCGGCTGAATGTTGCCACAGATCATTCCAACCGGAAGATCTCTGAGCTCCAACAGCAGATTTCTCAGCTGGAAGAAGCTCAGCGCATCCGTGAAGAACGCGTCATGAAAATCCAGACTGATGTTGACGGTGAAAGCGCTCGTTTCAAAGCGGTTCAAGACCAGACGCGAAGTGCTGAGGCGGCTCTTCAAGAGCTGGATCGTCAGCTTAAAGAATCGCGTCAGAAAGCCGATGCGGCACGCACCCAAGTTCAGAACCTGGAAGCTGAATTGACCTCTCGTCTGGACCGTGTCCAGTCTCTGAAGGTTGATGAAGAGCGCCTGAACAAGGAACTCGCAGCCCGTCAGCAGGATGTTCAGCTGGCCAGCTCTGCCTTTGCTGAAATGCAGGA
>CANHTV010000104.1 GCA_947463285.1 Verrucomicrobiaceae bacterium
CTGGTGAAGAAAGAGGAGAGCTGACTGCCATGAGGTGAGCGTCGTGAAGGATGAATCGATAGGGTCTAAAACCGCGATGCATCGGCAGCACGGCATTCATCAGACTCAGCTCCTCATCAGAAAGGGACAAGCCACGTTCCTGTCACAAAACCAGTCGGTGTTTGGCCAAGCGTGTTGCAGGCACTCTTGCCTAGAAATTGACGTTGTTTAGGCCTGCTACGCAGGCGTTGACGGTTGCTTATCCCGCGTGCGCATTGGCTCAGAGTGATGCGGACACTCCTGCCCGCACGGTTTTCACAAAAAACAGTGAACGGCACGGAGTACCCTCAACAACCGTCAACAGCGAAACCTAAACAGCTCCCGCCCGCCTCGCTCCCACGCCCCCGCCTTCGAAAGCCTCCCTGTCTCCAAGTCTGATTGTCTCCCCGTCTGGCAAATCCCCTCCCCTCCGGTCACGCGACCGGTTCTGCCTCGAAAACGTCTTCGCCTTCATGACACGAGTGGGTTGAGGGAGTGCTTATACCAGATCGGGCCGGGATTTGGGAAGAAGAATTTTGGGGATATTAACACCAATCCACGGCCTCGGCTCCCAGCCCCTTGCCACAACGGCGATACCCTGCTTGGATAGGGAAAATATCCTTTAGGCTCGCATCGATTCGGCGCACTCTCTCACCCCACACGTCACTCCCTGCATGATCTGGACTGCCCCTTCTGAAAAAGACCTTGCCACCGATACCTTGGAGAAGCGCCTCTGGTCGGCGGCCAACCAGCTCTGGGCGGGAGCCGGGCTGAAGCAGTCGGACTACTCGGAGCCGATTCTGGGACTCATCTTCCTGCGTTTTGCCGAGGTGCGGTTCATGGGGCGGCGGGCGGAGCTGGAAAAGACGAGCGCGTCGTCGCGTCGTGGGTCGCGGGTGGATGACCCGGCGTCCTACATTGAGCAAAACGTGCTCTACCTGCCCGCGGGCGCACGCTTTGCGGAGCTGCTCCAACTCCCGGAGGGCACGGACATTGGCAAGGCGGTGAATGAGGCCATGAAGGCCATCGAGCGGGACAATCCGCACATGGCCGGCGTGCTGCCGAAGGGCTATCAGGTCTTCGATTCCCTCCTGCTCAGCAACCTGCTGAAGACCCTCTCCACCATCCCCGCCGATCTGGAGGGCGACGCCTTCGGGAAGATCTATGAATACTTCCTCGGCACCTTCGCCATGAGCGAGGGGCAAAAGGGCGGCGAGTTCTTCACGCCCACCAGCATCGTCCGTTTTCTCGTCGAGGTGCTGGAGCCCTTCCACGGTCGCATCCTCGATCCCGCCTGCGGCTCCGGCGGCATGTTCGTGCAGAGCGCCCGCTTCGTGAAGGAGCACAAACGCAACCCCGGCGCGGAACTCAGCATCCACGGGCAGGAGCGGGTGGATGGAAACGTCCGCCTCGCCCGCATGAACCTCGCCGTTCATGGTCTGGAGGGCGACATCAAGCACGGCAACACCTACTACGAGGACCTGCACAGCACCGTCGGGAAGTTCGACTTCGTCTGTGCCAATCCGCCCTTCAACGTCAGCCAGGTGGACAAGGAGCGCCTCAGCGCTGAGGTCGGCACCGGTCGCCGTTACCCCTTCGGCCTGCCGCGCACGGACAATGCGAACTACCTCTGGATTCAGGATTTCTATTCCGCGCTGAATGACCAAGGCCGCGCCGGTTTCGTCATGGCCAACTCCGCCTCCGACGCCCGCGCCTCCGAGCAGGACATCCGCCAAAAGCTCATCGAGGCCCGTGCCGTCGATGTCATGGTCGCCGTCGGCCCCAATATGTTCTACACCGTCACGCTGCCCTGCACGCTGTGGTTCTTCGATCGGTCGAAAGCTGGCGAAGGGAGCGCGGACACTCCTGTCCGCTCAGAAAACAAAGGCGGCGCAGCCGCGAAGAATCAAGAAGCGGGCAAGAGTGCCCACGCTCCTCTCAACAGAGCGGACACCGTCCTCTTCATCGACGCCCGCCACATCTACCGCCAGATCGACCGCGCCCACCGCGACTGGACCGACGCCCAGATCAGCTTCATGGCGAACATCGTCCGCCTCTATCGCGGCGAGTCCCCCGACTTCACCCTCGGCGGCGAAGAGGCGAAAGCGAAGCTCGAAGAGCTGTTCGGAAGTGATGCGGACACTCCTGCCCGCAATGCCCAAGGGAGCGTGGACACTCCTGTCCGCTCCAGTCCAAAACCTGCGGGCAAGAGTGCCCACATCACCTGCGCCTACCGCGACATCCCCGGCCTCTGTAAGGCCGCCACCCTCGCCGAGATCGAAGCCCAAGGCTGGAGCCTGAACCCCGGCCGCTACGTCGGCGTCGCCCCTGGCGAGACCGTCAGTGATGAGGACTTCAAGACCCAGCTCGGCACCTGGAACGAAGAACTCGAAACCCTCAACGCCCAGGCCCGTGAGCTGGAGCAAACCATCGCCCAAAACGTGGCGGAGATTCTGGAGGCATGATGTTGTCCACAAAACAAGATTCATGGCCTAGGACCAAGGTTGAGAGCCTCTCCGAGTACATCACGGTAGGCTTCGTCGGGTCAATGTCGTCTTTGTTTTGCGACGAAGGAGTGCCACTGCTTCGAGGGCAAAACATTCGGCCGTACTCGCTGGACCTCACCAACCTCAAATACATTTCACCAGAGACTCACCGGAAATGGAAGAAGTCGGCATTGAAGCCTGGTGATGTTGTCATCGTGCGTGTCGGCTATCCTGGCACTGCTTGTGTAATTCCCGAAGGGATAGGTGACCTCAATGCAGCAAGCTTGGTGATAGTGCGTCCAAACAAGGCGCTGCTTGATTCAAAATATCTCAGCTACGTGTTCAACTCGCCTTGGGGAAAAGCTCAGGTGGCTGGGCGACAAGTTGGAGCCGCACAGCAGGTTTTTAACACCCAAACGGCAGCGGAGCTTGAGATTCCCGCGCCCCCGCTCCCCGTCCAACGCCGTATCGCGGGCATCCTGTCGGCCTACGACGAGCTGATCGAGAACAGCCAGCGGCGCATCCGGCTGCTGGAGGACATGGCCCGCGCCCTCTACCGCGAGTGGTTCGTCCACTTCCGCTTCCCCGGCCACGACTCCGTCCCCCGCCTCCCCTCCGCCCTCGGCGACATCCCGCAGGGCTGGGAAGTTTTGGAGTTCCGTCACCTCTTCAATATCCGATACGGCAAGACCCTGCCCAAGACGGAGATTTCGGACTCAGGCCCTTATCCCGTTTATGGCGCAGGCGATGTCATTGGTTTCTACGACAAGATGCTTTGCCCCAACAAATGCGCGTTGGTGACATCGCGGGGTAACGGCAGTGGAACAGTCTGGAGAACACGGGAAGCGGCATTCGTGACGAACAACTCGCTGATAATGTTGCCGCATGAAGATCGCAGCCATTGGGACTACTCGTTCGTTGAACTGCTTTTGAAGCACGCAACTGTGATGGAGGCCAAGACAGGTTCTGCCCAACCGCAGGTGACAATTGAAAACCTGAACTACGTCAAAGCGATTGTTCCAACCAGGAAGCTGGTCGAAAAGTTCTGTGCGATTGCCACGCCCATTTACGAGCAAGTGGATTTGCTGTTTCGCCAAATCCAAAACCTCCGCCGCACCCGCGACCTGCTGCTGCCGCGTCTGCTGTCGGGGCAGGTTGAACTTGAAACGGCGTCCGCATGAGTTTCAGCTTTCCATCATACAGGGGGCTTTGCCGATACTTGGGCGAGACAGACGCACTGGTCGAGCTAACTGAGCTTGCCTGCCGTTCATTCCAAGATTCAGCGAAAAGCTCCCCAGACGTAGCCGCATTTGTGGAGGCTGCATCAGTCCGGTTTGGAATCCGCGTGAATCTCGCTGAGGTAGACTTGCTTTCGCGTCATCTCGCGAAGAATTACATCGTGACGGTCTATCAGTCCGCAGAGTGCTTTCTGAGTCAATTCCGAAAGGAACACCGGGCACTTTACCAAAAGGAGTGGGTTGGCGATCGCGACGACATTGACCCGCTCAGCTTGACGCTGATGAATCTCCACACGCCATTGCCGGAGAATCTCATTGGGCAAGATTTGATCAGCCGGTTTCAATACTACCGAATCATTCGCAATTGGACCGTTCACACCAAGGACTCTGACTTGAGTAAGCCTCAGGCTAGGTTTGCGGAGATTGTTCCTTACAAGGCAGAACGGCTGTCCCTCGAAAGTCCACTGCCGCAGTGCAATCCCCCTGAAGCCTTGGCGTTTGAGGATTTCATCTGCTTCTCTCGGATAACCAAACTGATTGCCGAATCAATTTGCACCATAGAAAAACCATCGAATGACCATTGGCTCTCCATGTTCCCTTTTACCGAGTTCAAGCGGTTGGGTAACAAACCGGAGCGGATGCGGAACTCAATTGCTGGAAGGCTTTGCACAGTCTATGGCATGGACGCACCGACCGCCCAATGGATAGCTCAAGAACTTTATGACTCACTAGCATAATAGGAAGTGCGCCCCCCTCCATCTGCGCAAGGATTCGAGTTTCGTGCTCAGATGAAGGGGGAGGCTCAGGTTCAAGTCCTGAGTGAGTCACCAATCACAAGATGAAAATGTCCAACTCCTACCGCGAAAACCTGCTGATCAGTCACCCAGTGGTTGACTGGGCCGAGTTAGAATCGCGCGGTTGGGTGTCATTTACTCTTGCGTCGTCCGCCGAATCAGACTTGCCAGGGCCCCTCCTTTCACTGGCTAATGGTCTTGGGACACCAACAGCTACGCGCCCTGGGGCCAATCTGTGCGATACGCTATCGCCTACTCCGTCCGAGGCGGCAAAGCCACGATCTTTGAGCAAGGTTCACGATGTTGGGGAGTTTCCCCTTCACATGGACACGGCTCATTGGCTAACTCCATGCCGCTACTTGATGCTAGCCTGTGTTTCGCCCGGCAGTGCCGAGCGGCCCACGCTCCTGTTGGACGCGCGTCGACTTCCGCTAAACAACCATCAATCCTCGTTACTTCACAGCACGCCGCTTCGCGTTACGAACGGTCGAAGCTCGTTCTTCTCCACCATCCTGTCTAATGCACGCCCATTTGTCCGCTACGACCCCGGTTGCATGACGGCGGCAACACCCAACGGGGCGGACGCACTTGCAATTCTGGAGCGCCAGAATTGGCTCGATTACGTCGAAACCTTTCAATGGAAAGCGGGCACCGTGCTCGTCATGGATAATTGGCGGATTCTCCACGGGCGAGGGCACGCTGATTGTCCCGACTCCGACCGAAAGCTCCTCAGAATCTCAATACAATGAAGCCAACAACGAATCCCGCTTTGGAGCGCGACGCGCTCTACGCTAAATCGCAGGTTTATATCCGCCGTGGCTTCCGGGCTCAAGCCGACGAGGACACCGAGGAGTATCAACTTTGGGCGTCACTTGCACTTGAGTTACTTGGCAAAGCGGCATTAGCCAAGGTCCATCCAGCTCTGATCGCTGACCCGAATCACTCCCAGTCTTTATTCGCAGCGTGCGGACGCCAGCTTTCCCCCGAGATCAGGACTATTGCCGCGCATACGCTGTTTGAGCGGCTCAGTCACATCGACAAGGCTTTTGACTCACGTCACAAAAAAATCTGCGAACAGATGGCATTGCGCCGGAATGCCGAATTGCATTCGGGCGAGTCTCCGTTTTCTGGGATGTCGCCTGAAGCTTGGGAGCGAGAGTTCTGGGGCGCAGTCGAGGTAGTGTTAAAGATGCAGGCCGAGAGTTTGGAATCGTGGTTGGGTGCAGAAGACTCGAAGACGCCAGCCCAAATTCTGGAGCAGGCAGAAGAGGCAATGCAGTGGGCTGTGAAGCACCGGATTGAGCGATGCAAAGAAGACTTCACGAAGAAATACCAAGACCCGAAGCAGCGGGCCAAAATTTTGGAGGACACAAAGAAGTTCCGCTACTGGGAGTGGCCGCAGTTCATAAACATGGCGGGAGAAGGCCTTGATATGGCAGAATGCCCCGCTTGCACTGCAACCGGAATGCGTTCGGGCAGTCTGTGGAATGAAGAAGTGTCAGATGAGCAAGACCCCGAAGACCCAGGGACGGAGTGGGTCGACCTGACATATGTAACCGAAGAATTTTTTTGTCCCACGTGTGGGCTTCGGCTCTTTGGCACGAAGGAGATCGAAGCCGGTGGTCTTTCAGAGGAATACACGAAGTCGGAAGCGCGCGGGCGCGACTTCGGAGAGGAATACGGGAACGATTAAACGACTATGAGCGCCCACGCCTACACCGAAGACCAACTCGTCGAGCAGCCCGCCATCGGGCTGTTTGAGGATCTTGGCTGGGAGACGGTGTCGGCGGCGGAAGAGATGTTCG
This sequence comes from Verrucomicrobiaceae bacterium, assembly GCA_947463285.1. Classification (GTDB taxonomy): domain Bacteria; phylum Verrucomicrobiota; class Verrucomicrobiia; order Verrucomicrobiales; family Verrucomicrobiaceae; genus Prosthecobacter. The sequence continues at coordinate 6,342 of CANHTV010000104.1, forward strand.
GGACTGCTGGCACGCTGGGACGAACGACGAAGATGGAAGCGGTGCTGACGGGGCGGTTGCGGGTGGCTTTGGAAAAACTGAATCCCTCTCTGCCACCGGAGGCAATCACCTCGGCCATCGACGAACTAACGCGGAACCGCTCGGCGATGAGCATGGCAGCGGCGAACCGCGAGGTGCATGAGCTTTTGAAGCAGGGCATTAAGGTCAGCGTGGCGGACAGGGAACGCGGCGGACAGAAGACGGAGCGGGTGCGGGTGATCGACTGGGAGAACCCGGAGGCGAATGATTTCCTCCTCGTGAGCCAGATGTCCATCCAAGGACCGCTCTACCTGCGGCGGCCCGATTTGATCGGCTTCGTCAACGGGCTGCCGCTGGTGGTGGTGGAACTCAAGAAGCCGGGCGTGCCCGCGCAGCAGGCCTTCACGGACAACCTGACCTGCTACAAGGCGGACATCCCGGCGCTGTTTTGGGGCAATGCGCTCATGATCGCCAGCAATGGCACGGACAGCCGCGTGGGATCGCTGACGGCGGACTGGGAGCGGTTCTTTGAGTGGAAGCGCATCGCCAGCGAGGACGAGCCGCGCCGGGTTTCCCTGGAGGTGATGATTCGCGGCACCTGCGACAAGACGCGCCTGCTGGACCTGGTGGAGAACTTTATTCTTTTCTCCGAGCACAAGGCCGGGCTGGTCAAGATCGTGGGGCAGAACCATCAGTTCCTCGGTGTGAACAACGCCATCACCGCCAGCCTGAAGGCCCGCACGGAAGGCCACGGACGCGGCGGGGTCTTCTGGCAGACGCAGGGCAGCGGCAAGAGCTTCTCCATGGTCTTCTACTCCCAGAAGATCCTGCGCACCGTGCCGGGCGACTGGACTTTTGTTATTGTGACGGATCGCGTGGAGCTGGACGAGCAGATCGCCACGACCTTCAAAGCCTGCGGTGCCGTGAGCGAAGCCGAGGGCGAAATCTGCCACGCCAGTAGCGGCGAGCATCTGCGCGAGCTGCTGCGCGGGAATCACCGCTATGTCTTCACGCTGGTGCATAAGTTTCAAACGGACGAGAAGCTGACGGATCGGCGCGACGTCATCGTTTTGACCGATGAAGCCCACCGCAGCCAGTATGACACGCTAGCACTCAATATGAGAGCCGCGCTGCCGAACGCGACCTTTGTAGCCTTCACCGGCACGCCGCTGATCGCGGGCGAGGAGCGGACGCGGGAGGTCTTTGGCGATTACGTCTCCATCTACGACTTCCAGCAGAGCGTGGAGGACGGCGCGACGGTGCCGCTCTTCTACGAGAACCGCACGCCCGAGCTGCACCTGGATAATCCCGACCTGAACGAGGACATCTACGCGCTGATCGAAGAAGCTGAGCTAAGCGATGAGGGCGAGGAGAAGCTGCAACAGGAACTGGGCAAGCAATACCACCTGATCACCCGCGATGATCGACTGGAGACCGTGGCGAAGGACATCGTGACGCATTTCCTAGGCCGTGGCTTCCAGGGCAAGGCGATGGTGGTGAGCATCGACAAAGCCACAGCCCTGAAGATGCACGCGAAGGTGCAGAAGCACTGGATGGCGGAGAAGGAGCGAGTGCAGGGAGAGATCGCCAAGCTCGATGCGATCAAAGGTTTCCGCACGGATGAACAACTGACAACGCGGGCAGAGTTGAAGGTGCGTCTTGATAGGCTCCAGAGCACCGACATGGCGGTCATCGTATCCGGCGAGCAGAACGAGATCGCCAAGATGGCCGCGAAGGGCATCGACATCGTGCCTCATCGCAAGAGGATGAACGATGAGGCGCTAGACGAGAAGTTCAAAGACCCCGCCGATCCGCTGAGCATTGCGTTTGTCTGCGCCATGTGGCTGACAGGCTTCGACGCGCCAAGCTGCTCGACGATCTATCTCGATAAGCCGATGCGGAATCACTCGCTGATGCAGACCATCGCCCGTGCGAACCGCGTCTTTCCCGGCAAGCAAAGCGGCTTGATCGTGGACTACGCCAACGTCTTCGCCTCACTGGAGAAGGCGCTCGCCATCTATGGAGCAGGCAAAGGCGGCAAGACGCCCGTGCGAGACAAGCAGGAACTGGTGGAGCAACTGCGCACGGCCTTGAAAGAGGCGGCGGAGTTTTGCCAACACCAAGGCGTGAGCCTGACGGCCATCCACGAGGCCACCGGCATGGAGAAGCTGCACCTCCTGGGCGAAGCGGTGAATGCGCTGATCTCCCCGGACGAACTGCGGAAGCAATTCCTGGCCCACGAGAAGCTGGTGCGAGCGCTCTACCAAGCCGTGAAGCCGGACAAGGTCGCCATCGAGTTTGCCCCGATGTGCTCGCTGCTCGCCACGCTGGCCGATACGATCAAGACGCAGACCGGCGAAGGCGAAACGCCCGACATCACGCCGATCATGGGCAAACTGAACGACCTGCTCGACGAGTCCATCGGCGCGGAAGGTTTCACCATTGCCGAAGGTCAGGCCGGAGCACGCCACGGCGTGATCGACCTGAGCAAGATCAACTTCGAGGCGCTGGCGAAGAAGTTCAAAGAGTCGAAGCAGAAGAACCTCGACATTGAGAAGCTCAAAGCCGCCATCCGCGCCACGCTGGACAAGATCGTCCACATGCACCGCGCCCTGCGGACCGACTACCAGCAGAAGTTCGAGGAACTGATCTCCAGCTACAACGCTGGAAGCCGCAATATTGACGAACTCTTTGAGGAACTTCTGAAGCTCAGCCGTGAACTCAGTGAGGAGCAGACGCGGCACGTCCGCGAGAACATGCTGCCCGATGAACTGGTCATCTTCGACATCCTCACCCGTCCCGCTCCCGACCTGAGCGATGACGAACGTGACGAGGTGAAGAAAGTAGCGAAGCAACTGCTCGCCAAGGTGCAGGGTTTACTCGCCCTCGACTGGCAGAAGCGTGCGGGGCCGCGCGCTCAAGTCAAAGGCGCTATTTCCGATGCCCTCGATGACGGTCTACCACGCGCCTACGACAAGCCGCTTTACGAAGCCAAGGTGGAAGCGGTCTTTGAGCACTTCTACGAAACAGCGGCGTAGGTGGAAACAAGGAGCGCGCGCGGTTGCTTTACACTGCTGAATCGAGGACGAGGACGACATGGAACCGCCCTCTGTCCATGGCTTACGGCCCCCAGGGAGCATGATCGGTGGTGCCTCAATACAGTGAACCTTGCGAGGATGAAGATCATGAAAGGGGTGCCGAAGCTGGACACTGAGAGGAGCGTGGACACTCTGGTCCGCCTCTTCTCTTCTAGGCTTCGCATTGGATTTGGCTGGCGGGCAAGAGTGCCCGCGCTCCCTTTCACTCCGTGAAACGCTACGGCTTACCCTTTCTCCTCACTCCTGCGGCAGCAGGATGGGGATGCCGGCATCGATGGGGAAGAGGCGGGTGCCGTCTTCACGGGCCAGGGCTTGGGCATCGGCGGGGTAACCGTTCGTTTGTAATTCCGCAGCCGTGGCCCAGCGCAGGGACTGATGGGTATCAGGACAG
>CANHTV010000105.1 GCA_947463285.1 Verrucomicrobiaceae bacterium
GCAATGCAGCGCCATGCCGGAGGATTCGCTGGAGGCCGAGCTTTTTGGCCACACAGGAGGGCAGGGGGGCATTTTTAGTCGTGCTAACGGTGGCACCGTGCATTTGGCTGAAATTCATGTTTTGCCACCCCGCATTCAGGCACAGCTCAACACCTATCTTGACGAATCACAGACTCGCCGCAGCGCCTGGAACAATAGTGGTGGTGATTTTCGTCTCGTAGTAAGCACCACGGTCAGCCTCGAAGAAGCCGCCAAAAAAGGCACTTTCCGAGAAGATCTCTATTATAAACTCTCCGTCGTGCCTCTGAAGATCCCGCCTCTCCGTGAGCGCCGTGAGGACATCAAACCGCTGGTCGATCACTTCCTTAAAGAGTTGGCAGAGCGCACAGACTCCAGAGCCAAAGGCATCGACACCTACGCCTTGGAGTTTCTCGAAAAATACCCATGGCCGGGCAACATCTCAGAACTTCGCAACGCGGTGGAACGCGCCTGCGCCTTTGCTGAAGGTGACCGCGTGCGCCCCTCTGACCTGCCGACGAAAGTCAGCCAGCAGATCGAAGTGCCCACCCCCACCGCCTCCGCTGGCACGACGCAGCTTCCTATCGGTTCGACGTTGGATGATTTCATCCGAGGCCAGGAGCGCCTTTTCATCAACGAGACCCTCAAATACAACAATGGCTCTCGTGAAAAGACCGCCTCCATGCTCGGCGTCAGTATTGCGACGCTCTATCGCAAGATGGGCCTCAATCAGGAGCGCAAGACCACCGCTTAAGCGTAAGTTCAGCTATGTTTACAGGTCTTGTCGAAGCCACCGGTCATGTCGTTTCACTGGAGCCGCGTGGTCAGAGCGCAAGACTGACCCTCAAGGTCGGACCCATAGCCCAGGAACTGTCTGATGGTGACAGTGTGGCCGTCAATGGCTGCTGCCTCACCGTCACTGAGAAAAATGCAGAAGCTCAGACAGCCTGTTTTGATCTACTCATGCAAACGTTGCGTGTCACCAGTTTAGGAGACTTAAAAACCGGTAGTCTGGTCAATCTCGAACGTGCTATGGCTTTGGGGACTCGTTTTGGCGGACATTTAGTACAGGGCCATGTCGATGCCACCGTCCGGATTCTTGACTGGAGTCCCCAAGGACAAGATCATCGACTGGAGATCGCACTGCCTGAAGAGCATCGTGGCCTAGTTATTCCAAAAGGTTCCATCTGTCTCGATGGTATTTCTCTCACCGCTGCCGAGGCCACAGAAACCAGCGTTGTTTGCTGGATTATTCCACACACGCATCAAGTCACGAATCTCCACACCAAAAAGATAGGAGATCAGCTCAATGTGGAATTTGACATGCTGGGCAAGTATGTCCGCGAACTCCTGAAAGCTCAGTGTTAGCGTGAGATGCTGTTACAAGCATCTCACGCTGTAAACAAACGTCAGGGACTAGACTTAAAAGCGAATTTTAAAGCCTGCGTAGGCTCCGGTATCAAAGGCTGGGAACCCAGCTATTTCTTGGTAGTTGTCACCGAGTAGGTTTTCGATTCGAGCAAACAACTCCAAGGTGCTATTGATGTGCCAGTTTGCCGTTAGACGCACGTTCAAGAAGTCTTCTAAGTCACCTTGGACGAAGTTGATGTAATCTTCTCGATCCAACACATAGTTGGCGCTGAGGCTCAGCGTGACATCGCGGTGAGGCTGTACTCGCAGGCTACCTGAGAGGGAGTGACGAGGCCTGCGAACAAGACGCACTTGATTGGTGTCGTCCGTGGCGTCCAGATAGGTGTAGTTCAAGTTGATTCCAAAAGCTTTGCAGGGAGTCCAATCCAGTCCGGCTTCGATGCCCTGCGTCGTAGCTTCACCCACAGCCTGAGGTAGATACAGAGGAGGCAGATACTGATAGGTATCTTCGAGATTATTGTGAAACCAAGTGGTGTGCAGGTTTAGTTGATCGCGGAACAAAGGTTGCGTGATACCGATCTCGTAGCCTTGGCTGCGTTCAGGGTTTACCAAGTTGGGGTCGCCACCAAACACAGAGGTGACATCCTGAGGTGTGGGTGGTGTGAAAGCTGTCCCATAATTGGCATGAAACACAGTATTCAAAACCGCCAGGCGATAGCTTACGCCAGCCCGCCAAGTCAGCGCATCATCGAAATCTGAGTAGCTATCATAACGCAGGCCGACCAGGAGATTCAGGCCGGGCAAAACCTCGGCCTGAGTTTGTAAAAACAGCGCCCAGTTCGTCTGTGATTGGTCGATGTCCAGCAGTTGTGCCGTGTCATTAAAACGCTGGATGTTTTGATCCTGAACCCACGCACCCGCCGTGATGCTCCAGTTTTCGCTCACCTTGACCACGCTCTGGTACTCTAGGAAGTCGGTGCGCGAGCTGATGCGGTTGTTGGTTTGGAATAGATCGGTGTATCCCGTGGCGACCTGGCGAAACTGACTGTGTGAAAAAGTCAGCGATTGCTGCCACTGGTCAGTCGTATCCCAGAGCAGGCGTGGTGAGATGCTCCAGAACTCTGTTAGCAGATGATTGTCCGGGTCATCTATACTGGTCGTGTTTGGATCACCCACTTCGGCAGTGTAGTAGCGCAAATCGAGATCAAAACGCAGGCTTTCGGCGAGTTGGTAGCCGATTTTGCCCGCCGCGTTGCTTTGCGCAAAACGGCTGTTCAGGCGCTGTCCGGCGATGTCTGTGCGGCTGGCTTCAAAGCCCCAGTCCAGATTTCCTGTGGAACCAAGAGTGCTCAGTCCCTCCCTGAAAGTGCCGTAGCTGCCGGCCTCAAAGAAGGCTGTTGTCTGCGGTTTATCCAAGCCTCGTCCACTGCGGGTGATGATGTTGATGACACCGCCCATCGTGCGCCCACCATAAAGGCTGGCTGCGGGGCCGCGAAGGACCTCGACACGCTCGACGTTGTCCAGCGTCATGGTTTCGAGATTAAATGAGCCTGCGAGATTCGCAGGCATCGGTCTTCCGTCGATGAGTATGGCGGTATCTTTAGTAGCAGTGCCACGAGTCAGCACCGTTGCGACATTACCAGGGATGCCTGGCGTCACGATGTTCAGCCCAGGGACGGATCGGAGGGCGTCTGGCAGCAGGCGATACTGCTGCTGCTCGATTTTCTCGCGGTCGATCACGGTGATGCTGCTGGCCGTGCGCCAAGCCTCGGTTTCGGTCTTAGTGGCCGTGATGACCGTGGGTGGCAGTTCCACCGTTGGTTCGGGTTTGTCGGGATCAGCGGCCTGAATAAAGGCTGTGCTGAAAATAGATAGGCAGACCAACCTTGAATAAGGATGGTAGCTTGATTTGATGGATGTCATTTGGATGTCTTGCGGTATGGCGGCAAGAACGAGCACACACGCCGTGGTTCTTGTTTTTGTGAAAAAACAAGCCCAGCGCAGGCATTCGGTCCCACCCTTCATTGTTGCGATGAAGTGTGCCCCATCTGTCTCCACTTGGAGAAATGGGGGTGAGCATTTGGCAGCGAGATATTCGGACTCCGGGTTTCTGTGTGTTTGACCACACGCCTTTTTCACTCGCCTTCACCCTTGGTTGCCCTCGGATTGACTTTGCCTGAGGTGCATCGCTGCACTTCACGTTGTGAAATTGTGACCCGTTACCGCAGCGCGACTGTGGCCGATTTTCACGGCCTTCCCTGCATCTGCTAAATGGCACCAGACCGCTCATCACGGTCTGGATTCGATAAAGATAACGTTATTTGGTATAAAAACGCCATGTTGGCCCTTAGCTGGCCTGCTGAGATCATGCAAGACCGATGTTGGCCTGAAGCTCTGCCTTTCTCCATTTGACGGCGCAAGTTGGGCGGGCTAGAAACTCGTCCGAACACTTTGATACTTGTTTGGTCTAAGTTGCCCCTATGCACACCGCACGCCCATTGCTTCTCACGCTGACTCTCAGCCTCCTTTCCATCGCCGGTACAGCTGTCGCAGGCTCACTGCCTGCTGATCATGCCTGTGGTGACTTGGTTAAAAAATACCTCGCCTCTGTAGTCAAGCAGGAATGGAAAACAGCGGCCAGCCTTCTCCTGCCAAGCTCCTTGGATCGCAAACAAAAGGAAACCATCGCCATTATCAAGACGGCTCCAACCATGAGCGAAGAGGCGCAGATGCTTGAGCGATTTGGTGTCAAAGAAATCCGCGATCTCGAAAAGCTATCTCCTCAGGAGTTTTACATCATGGACCGTGAGGCTTGGCACAAGCGTATCAATGCCGCAGCCGAAGTGACAAAGCGCAAGCAGGATACCCTTAAAATCGACGTTCTCGGTCTCGTTGAAGAAAAAGAAAAAGGCTATGTTCACGCTACTGTCCGCACTTCACAGGAAACACTGACAGACCGTATCGAAGAACTCTTCCTCATCTCTTTTGTTAAAGAAGACGGCAAGTGGCTCATCTCTCCCGAGATGAAAGACCGCCCAATCATCACCCCGCTTGCTACGAAGGCTGAGGGTGAAGCCAAGGCTAAGTAATTCCACTTATCAAACGGGCAACAAGTCATCGATGACTTGTTGCCCGTTTTGCTTTTACACGGGGCAGGGAAGGCTTTTCAGCAATGCCCCCAACGGATTTAGAAAACCGTGTAGTTTTTTACAGAAACCTTTCTTGTTTCAGGCTGCTGCTGTCTTGCAGTCCCTCGATTTCCCGCCACACTCCGCGCCGTGACTGTCGTGACTCCCAACCTGATTTCTGCGCTGCAATCGGCGCTTTCCCCTGATCGTGTGCTGACGCGTGCTGAGGATATTTTACCCTATAGCTTTGACGGCACGGCAGCGCTGAAGGTGCGGCCTGGCGTGGTGATCTTTCCTCACTCATCCGAGGAGGTGGCCGCCTGTGTGAAGCTGGCGCGTGAGGCAGCGGTGCCGGTGGTGACGCGTGGCTCAGGGACGGGGCTGAGCGGCGGCAGTGTGCCGATCGAGGGCTGTATCGTGCTCTGCCTGACGCAGATGGATTGCATCTTGGAGGTGGATGAGAAAAACCTGACGCTACGTGCTCAGTGCGGCGTGATCACAAAGGAGGTGGATGACGCGGCAGGCAAGGTAGGCCTGTTTTACCCGCCGGACCCCGGCAGCATGAAAATCAGCACCATCGGCGGCAACGTGGCTGAAAACAGCGGCGGTCTGCGCGGCCTGAAATACGGAGTCACGCGTGACTACATCATGGGCCTGACGGTCGTGCTGCCAGATGGCACCCTGACCACGCTGGGAAACAAATGCGTGAAGGATGTGGCGGGCTACTCCATGAAGGATCTCTTCATTGGCAGTGAAGGTACCTTGGGCATCATTACGGAGGTTGCCCTGAAGCTGGTGCCGAAGCCAAAGGCTCGCAAAACCATGCTGGCGCTTTATGATTCCATCGAAGCCGCTGCTGAGACGATCAGCGCCATCATCGCAGCCAAGATCATCCCCTGCACCCTCGAGTTCCTGGACCGTGTAACCGTGCGTTGTGTGGAGGACTTTGCCAAGATCGGCCTGCCGACGGATGTGGAGGCGGTGGTACTCATGGAGACGGATGGCCACCCTGTTGTTGTCGAGGAAGAGTCCGCCCTCATGATGGATTTGGCGCGTCAAAACGGAGCGCGTGAGGTGCGTGCAGCAGCGGATGAGGCTGAGGCCACACGTCTCGCCACGGCCCGTCGCAGCGCCTTTTCAGCGCTGGCACGGATGCGACCAACGACCATCCTGGAAGATGTGACCATACCGCGCACGGAGCTGGCACACATGGTGAAGTTTATCCGGCAGGTGGCGGAGAAGCACCGCCTGCAAGTGGGCACTTTCGGTCACCTCGGTGATGGCAATCTGCACCCGACCTTCCTCACCGATGAGCGTGATCATGAGGAGATGCACCGCGTGGAGGAGGCTCTCGAAGACATTGTCAATGAAACCATCCGCCTCGGCGGCACTGTCACGGGTGAACATGGAGTTGGTTTGGCGAAAAAAGCTTTCGTCAGACGCCAGCTCGGTGAGGCCAGCTATGAACTCATGCGCAGCATCAAGCGCGCTCTTGATCCCCAGGGCCTGTTGAATCCAGGAAAGATTTTTGATCTGTGAGCCGCGTCCTGATCACAGCTGTGAACACGGTCTGCGCCCTGGGCGGATCGCTTGAGGAATCGCTGACCACCTGGCGTGCCGGGCGCTCTGGCCTGCGGGCTGAAGGGGAGCTTTTGCTCGGACGCATCGCGGATCTGAAGCCTTTGAACGGGCGGCGTTATGGTGCGGCCTCAAACCTCGCCGTGCATGTTTCACGGCAGTCCGTGGCCAGAGCAGGTTGGACTCCTGAGCAAACACGAGATGCCTGGATCTTTGCCGCCAGCAGTCGTGGCAATGTGGGGGAGCTGCTGGGGCACTACGCCGCGCGCCGCCCAGTACGTCGCTTTAGCGCCAGCAATGCCATCCATAGCGAGATCGCCGCAGCGGTGAGCATCGAGCTGGGCATTTTGGGGCCATGGCAGATGCTCTCCAGTGGCTGCTCTTCCGGCCTGGATGCCCTGGGCATGGCCTGGATGGCGCTGCGCTCGGGTTTGACCAAACGGGCGCTCGTCGTCGCGGTGGAGCTGCCGCTTTTGCCTGAGCTGATCCGTGATTTTCGGGACACGCATCTGCTCTCCACCTCCGGGGTGAATGACCCCCTTTCTCCCCACACGAGCGGTCTGCATCTCGGTGAGGCCGGGGTGGCTGTGACGCTAGAGCTGGCGGATCAGGGGCTGGCAGAAATGACGCATTACACGGCAAACAGCGAGGCCTACGACTCCCTCATGATCCCTGAGGACGGTGCCCGTTTAGCTGACCTGCTGCGCCCGCTGCCGCAGCCAGACCTCATTTGCCCCCATGCCACCGGCACTCTGAATAATGCCGTGGCAGAATCAAACGCCCTGCGTGCTGTTTATGCCAAGGTGCCGCCGCTGATGCTGATGAAGCCCCTCACTGGCCACACCCTCGGGGCCAGTGGTTTGCTAGATGTGGCACTGCTCGTCGGCAGCCTGCCTGAGGTGCCCGGTAATCTGGCAGGACTGACGGGTGTCACGGATCAGCCTTGCGGCTTAAAATCTAACGATGTGGTCATCAAAATCGCCTCAGGCATGGGCGGGCATAATGCAGCGGTGGCTTTGCGGGTTTGCTGAAAATGACGGGGCAAGGAAGAGCTTGAGGGCAAGATGCGTTTACTGCGCCTGTCATCCCTCTCCCGACTTATGCGCCCGCTCTACCTCCTCCTTTTCACCTGCCTCGCCTCAGCCCCTGCCGCCGAGGTCTTTGAAGCCGCGCTCGGTCGTGAAGCAGAGCTTCCTAAAGGCAAGGAAGCGGACGGAATCCGGGGTGACTTCGTACTCCGCAGTGACAAGGTGGAGGCTACCATCTCCCACAATGCGCCCCTTCGCCGGGCGAACATGAGCACCTTTTACGGCGCCGATGGTGTCTCGCCGGGCTGTCTTTACGATCTCACGCTGCGCGGTGCGGCCAATGATCAGCTTGTTTGTTATGGCCCCGCCGGTCATGGCGAGGTCTCGTACGTCAAAACTGTCGCCACGAAGAATCCTACTGAGGCCGCTGTGGAGTCCGTGAAGACCGCCGCGAAAAACGGCGGCGTCTTCAAGCGGAACGAATACCGCGTCAAAGACGGTGTGCAGGGCATCTTCATCACCACCATCTTCCGCAACGAATCCGCTACCGCCCAAAAAGTCAGCACCAAGGACGACCTGACCAAGTTTGACAGCACCGGCGAAACGGCCGACGACATCCGCTGGGTGGATGCCATCAATCCCGCCCACAAAGGCGCTTACGCCATCGCCATCCTAAGCCTCACGGGCATCGAGAAGCTTACGGACACCATCGAACTCGCACCAAAGCAGGAAGTCGTCATCGCCCGCTTCTTCAGCGTCGGCAGCTCGCCAGCGCAGGCCGTGGGTGAAGCCCGCGCGGCGAAAGGCATGAAGCTCGGCAGCGTCAGTGGACAGATCGTCGGAGCCGATGGCAAAGGCATCGTCACTGCCGCGATCTCCATCCCCGATGGCAAAAAGACCCTCACTGCCTATCCCGATGCCGAGGGCAAATACAGCTTCAAGCAACCCGTCGGGCCTGCTGAGTTGACGATCAATGACCTCGGACGCACTCAGGGAAAAGTCAGTCTCACGGTAGCGGAAGGTGAAACCACCTCACCCAAGGTCGCTCTCGCTGATGCCTCCCGAATTCGCTTTGCCATCACCGATGAGGCCGGTAAGCCCATCCCCTGCAAGGCACACTTTGCCCCGCTGGATGAAGGTGCACCGAAGCTCAATCTCGGCCCAAAATGGCGCGCTCACGGATGTGTCGATCAATACCACAGCGAAAACGGCCAGTTCACCCAGCAGCTCCCGGCGGGAAAATATCGCGTCGTCGTCGTTCGTGGACCTGAGTATGGACAACTCGCCCAGGAGGTGACGCTTGCCGCCGGGCAGGAGTTTGTTTTCAAAGGCACGCTGAAGCGGCTCGTGGATACGAAGGGCTGGATCAGCAGTGATTTCCACAACCACAGCACCCCGAGCGGCGACAACGTCTGCGACACCGACGGACGCCTCATCAACATCGCCGCCGAGCATCTGGAGTTTGCCCCCACCACCGAGCATAACCGACTTTACGACTGGGAGCCCACCATCAAAGCCCTCGGCCTCGAAGCCCACATCAAGACCGTCAAAGGCATGGAACTCACCGGTAGCCGTCAGCACTTCAATGCCTTCCCCTTCGAGCCTGATCCGCTGCTCCAGGACGGTGGCGCTCCCGTCTGGAATGACGACCCACGCATCACTGCCCTCACGCTCCGCCGCTGGCAGGGCGAGCGATCCGACCGCTACATCCAGTTCAATCATCCCGACCTCAGCAACATGTTCATCGACCGCGATGGCGACGGCATCGCTGATGGTGGCTTCGTCGGCGTCGGCGGCATGATTGACGCCACCGAGACCGAAAACGGCCCCGGCACCGACATCCTCCACGATGCACCCTTTAAAGTCGGCCGCACTGCCGGAGCCCTCGCCGCCAAAGCTAGCACCGTGCGTGAGTTCGTCTGGCGTCAGCTTTTGAATCAAGGTCACCGCCTTGTCGCCGTCGGCGTGGCCGATGCCCACAGCGTCTATGGCAATGGAGTCGGCTGCTGGCGCGGCTATATCCCCAGCAGCACCGATGAACCCGCGAAGATCGACTGGGCTGAACTCTCCCCCCGCGTGAAACAAGGCAACATGGTGCTCACCACCGGCCCCTTCTTGGAAGTCACCACACAGAACGGCAAAATCGCTGGCGATGACGACCGCGCCACGGGCGGCATCGACCTCAAAGTCCGCGTGCAATGCACCGACTGGATCGACATCGATCGCGTGCAGGTTTTGGTGAACAGCCGCCCCGATCCGAAGCTGAACTTCACCCGCGCTGCCAATCCCAAGATGTTCCAGGACGGTGTCGTGAAGTTTGAGCAAACCATCCACGTCCCCCTCCAACAAGACGCCCACCTCATCGTCGTCGCCATTGATGAAGACGGCGACTCCAAGGTCGGCTTCGGCACCAGCGACTACGCCAAGATGCGCCCCTGCGCCTACAACAACCCCATCTACGTCGATGCCGACGGCAACGGCTTCAAACCCAACGGCGACACCCTTGGCTACGACCTGCCCAGCATGGGCATCACCGCAGACAAGGCCAGGGCGCTGCTGGAAGCGAAGAAGTGAGGCGATTGCACCTTCCAATCTTGCCGATTTTTAGCTCAGTCCTAAATCCGACATTAATGGCAAATTCGCAGGAAAACTAAGCTGGTTCTTTACCAGCCTTTTCTCATTCGCGTTTCCC
>CANHTV010000106.1 GCA_947463285.1 Verrucomicrobiaceae bacterium
CGCTTAAGAGGGGGTACGGGAGGCGGCGCACCCAGCCAGCGCTTCAAATCACCCGCTTCACCAGCGAACCAGGCACGCCACTCACGCGAGGCCTGAGATCTGTTCAATGGCAGCGGCAGAACCTGGGCATCATCGTTATCACCAAAATCCCAATCTCCAGATGGTGAGCATTGCCATTTGAAGAAATGAGCCGCAGCGCTGAGACGATCATAAGCATCACCAGCCTTGCAGCCCACGGCACGCACTGCATGCCAGGCCAGCTCAAAGGCGAACAAATGATAATGCAACGCCTGCTCATTCGTGCCACCGTCAGGAGAAAACTGCCGCACAACCTCAGCACTCAGGGCTTCCCAGACTAGCTCCACCGTGCAGACGGCTTTCTCCAAGGCTGGCCAGCGTGAACCTGCCACCACGAGTGCCGCAAGCTCACCTAACAAATGGTTGTTAGCCGAAGAACCTGCTGATTTGTAACGCCAGATCCACGCGGCGTGGACTGGGACCACTCGTTTTGCCAAAGAAGACTGGGCATCTCGGATGACACGTTGGTTTTTCCCATGTTCCGCAGCCTGCACCAGCGCATCGAACCAAGTGAAATTCAGCAAACGCAACGCCACCTCCAGCGGGCTGGTCCAGTTGATGCCCAAACCGGGGGGATTTCTATCACACCAATCTTCGATCCAGAGTTGCGCTGTGCGAATGGTCTCCAAGTCATCATTGAGCCAGCCATGCATGGCAAGACGTGTCATCTCTGCCCAGCGATTGATTTCCCAAATGCTGCGCGCGTCTCCACCATCAGGCAGTTCACGATGATTCAAGCTGCGCGCTGGTCGATCTGGATCGATGACCACACCGCTGGCCGGATCACGGTGCCAGCAAGGCGGTGCACCGACATTGACATCCCGCCAGCCAAAAATCTGCCAATCTCCGCGAAGCAGACGTCGAGCATCAGTTGCCAGCTGAGAGCGTGTGCTCTCAGGGAAAACTGATTTTGCCGGTAGGCGTGGGACATTCACATTCACTTCCAGGTGATCCAGCGGAGGCAGCCCCTCCAAGAAGCCGCCCTCGATCCAGTTGCGGCAGCGTGCGCCCAAACGATGGCATACCTCCACCGGGCTCATGGCACTGAGGCGGTGGCAATACCAAGATATTCTCTGACCCAGACGCATTTTTCGTTTTTTGACCCGCTGACACTGCCCAGTTCAAGAGTAGAATCAAACACTCACCACAGCACCGGAGCGGATGCTCTCCAAGGCTGCAAAAGTCAGCTTCATGCTTTGTCGTATTTCAGGGTAGGCCATTGGATGTGTCAGCCTGCCCCCCAGGAATCCAAGCCAGGCCGACATTTCCTCTGCATGACCTTTTCCTTGAAACTTGATATCCTTACGCTTGCGCCCGCAATGAAGCGCCAAGCTTTGAAAGTTTTCACATTCTGCCACCAAGCCTGGAGCGAAAAGCCGAAACGTCTCTTTTGGAAATGTTTGATCACCCGCCGCTGAATAAATGATCTGCGCAGATGATCCCCCGCTGAACTCAATCTGCGCTGTGATGGAATCTGGAAAATCCTGACGTCCGACACACTGAGCTGTTACGCGCAGAGGCGAACCTAACAAAAAGCAGGCATAGTCAAAAAAATGCACCGCCTCTCCCAACACACGACCACCGCTCTCATCCAGCCGTGCATACCAGTGATCTGGAGCAAGAGCACCGGCAAAAACATGATAGGCCAGCACCTTGGGGCCTGAAATGGCAGCCAGCACTTTTTGTAGATGCGCCGATGCCGGTGCAAAACGACGATTAAAACCCACCATCACGCTGCCTTTGGAGTTCATCACCGCTTGATCAATGGCTTCAAGTTCGTCCTGCGTGAGACAGAGCGGTTTTTCGACAAAGACATGCTTTGCCGTCTGCAATCCACGCAAGACTAAGGGGGCATGAAGATGATGACGGGTGCCGATCAGGAGCGCGTCTCCAGGCTTCGCAAACACAGTCTCGACCTCCGTATCAGCCTTTTCAAAACCAAACTTTTCTTTCGCATGCCGGGCACTGAGCCCAGTGCCATTAATAATGCCACGCAGACGGATCTGGCCGCGCAGATGAGGCAGCAACATCGTGCGGACAAAATTGCCAGCGCCAATGACATCCAGGCTCTGACATGGTGAGGCAAAGGTCTGACTTGGGGAAGGCTCCAAGACTAACTTCGCAGGCTCATCCAGACGCTCAGCCATCACAGGGCCTGACTCAGGGTAGTCGATCACGACGCCGATTTCATGATCCAGCTGATCATAAACCGATATGACACGATCAAAGCCAACTCGGCGTGTCGTCAGTGGTCCCAGATCCAACTGTCCTGTTTTCATCAAGTGCAAACAGGCTTCGAAGTGCCTGTTTTCGGTCCATCGCACATGGCCTATGGGGTAGTCTTTGCCGCCCCACTCATAGTCAGGATCATAGCGCCCGGCTCCATAACTGCGACTGTAACGCACCTGGATGTCCTTGATGTAAGCGGTCTTCCACGCCAGCTCGACATCATACATCCCTACAATGACTAATACACCACGATCACGGAGACACTGGATCGCCACATCTGCGATCGAACGATCCTTTCCACCGACGCAGATCAGGACCGCATCGACTCCCTGCCCTTGGGTCCAAGACTGAACCTCATCTTCGAGATTGGACTTCTTAGGATTCACGGCGCACTCCGCTCCGGTCGCCAGAGACAGAGCAAGACGCTCATCCATCAGATCTGTGACCATGACGCGCACACCAGCAGTCTTCAAAAGCTGATTTGCCAAAAGTCCCACCAACCCCTGCCCCATGATCAGGACGCGCTCACCAAGCCGAGCACCAGATTGACGCACTGCCTCCATCGAGATCGAGGCCAGTGTGGTGTAGGCGGCCTGCCAAGCTTCCACGCCTTCAGGAATCGGCGCAGCCAGCAAATCCGGCACACCAATCATCTCCGCATGAAAAGCACACTCTGCACCGCCACAGGCGACCCGATCTCCAACACGGAAACGAGTATTCGCAGGATCAACAGCCACCACGACGCCCGCAGCCGAGTAACCGAGCGGTGAAGGCGACTCCAGGCGATTTCGAACTTTATCCATCGCAGAGCGCCAGCCCAAGGTGCGCGCCGTATCGAGCACCTTGCGCACCTGATCAGGCCTGGCTCGAGCCTTTTGCAGCAGAGACATCCTTGCCTGCTCCACCTTCATTTTTTCCGTCCCCGGAGAAATCACCGAGCACAGGTTGCGGACCAAAATCCCACCAAGAGGAGGCAACGGCGCAGGCACCTCTTGGAGTTCAAGGCGACCATCCTGATATTGGGCGAGTTGGAGCATGATCTAGGGAATTAACTAAGATTGAAGAGCTGCCTGCAAAATCTCATCAAAGCCCTTGAGCCACTTCTGAAGACTTGCTTCACGCAGCAGCCAGTCACGGCCACACTCACCCATTTGCTGTCGTTCCTCTGAAGACATTTTTTCCATTGTCAAAACATCCGCCACAAGCGCTGACACCTTTCCTGGAGTGTGTAATAGACCGGTCTTGCCCTGCTGCACCGTTTCAGTCAAACCGCCGGCACGAGCTGCCAGGACAGGCTTGCCGTAATCATAGGCTTCATAAGTGATCAACCCCAATGGCTCCCACCAAACCGAGGGTGCAACAAGCGCTCGGCAAGTTCGCAGTTCCTCACTTTTTTGCAAACCACTGATCTGTCCAAGATAATGAATGGAATCATTACAAGCAGCTGCATTCCTCACCTGCCTCTCCAGCACTCCACTTCCTGCGACATGCAAAGGCGGCGTTCGATTTCCCAGGTGTTTTTTGAGTTCATGCCAGGATTGCAGCATGGGCTCGATCCCCTTTTCTGGGATGAGTCTGCCGAGAAAAAGATAATGTCCGGCGTCTTCATGACTGGGTTTCTCCGGCATCGCTTCCCAGGCATGACGCAGCACATGCATTCGATCTCTTCGAATGACACCAGCGCTGGTCAGCTGCTCAGCCATAAAGTTTGAAATGGCCACCCAAGCTTTCACACTCTCCAACCATCCACTGCGATGAAGCGACTTCAGCATCATGGCGCAAAGAGCACTTTTCAAACGGCCCTGCCATACACCAGCAACGACTTCCCCCAGGTAATCACCTCGTAAAGGCGCCGTCTCTACGCGGCCATTGTAGTAGAGAGAGGCACCCACGGAGAAGGGTCTGAAGTTATGCAGATACTGAATTACGGGAATCCTCTGACGCAGCGCGGTGCGATAGAGGGAGGGAGAGCCAACCGGATAGATATTGTGAAACAAAGCCACCTTAGCCTCAGTCTGACTTAAACTTTCTTCGAAGCTGTGTGCTGATTCAGGATTATAAAAAAAGCGCATCGCTTGGCTAATCGCATTGGGTGCCGAAGGCCCAGACCAGTCAGCACTCGAGAAAAAGCACCGAGTGATGTCATAGGACTCTACAAGTTGCTTGTGAATCTTCTCAACCGCCAATTCCTCACCACCCGTTTGAAGGTAGCGATTAAAAACATGCAGGATCGGGGGGCTAGCACTCATGCTGGGAGAAAACGTCCTGCATCACATTCATAACATGATTCATCGTAACCACTCCACCTACGGTGATTCTCAAAGCTCCTGGCAGCTGTGCTGAACGATCTCGGATCAGCACACCACGCTCTCTGAGGTGCGTTTCAGTGCTCGTAGCGTCCTGAGGATAAAACAAAACAAAATTTCCTGCCGACTCATGACAACGCACTTTTTGTTCGCGGAAAAAATCAATCAAACGAGACCGCTGCTGCTTGACTTCGTCGATGTGCTTCAGGGTATCGGGCCACTCTTCCAAGGCAGTCAACGCAGCAACTTGGGCAAAGGTTGTCAGATGCTTCGGATTGGCGACGCGCTTGAGCGTTTCGATGATCGCGCCTTCAGCGATCAAATGACCCACTCTCAGACCAGCAAGGCCAAAGGCTTTCGAAAATGTCCTCACGATCACCAAGTTCGCGTGCTGCGAGATCAGAGGCACCACATCCTGCGGACCAAATTCGGCATAGGCTTCATCGACGACAACAAGTGCGGACACTCTTGCCGCCGCCTGACAAATGGCAACTATTGCCTCGCGATCTAAATGATAACCGATAGGATTGTTGGGATTCGTGAGGTAAATCAGTCGCGGCAAATCATGCTGAATCCGCTGCAAAAAAACCTCCAAAGGGAAATCGCCCTCGCCCATGAAATCGAAGGCTTGGCAGTTGCCACCGCGTTGTTCAGCCACGGCTCTAAAGTTATCATAACCAGGCGTCACCAACAGCACCTTATCACCGGTATTGACGTAACACTGCACCAAATACGCCAACGCCATGTCTGAGCCATGAGTCGCCAAAACCTGACCAACCTCGATGCCATGATGTCTAGCCAAAGCCTCATGCAGAGCAGCAGGCTGTGCCTCAGGATACCAAATGATCGAGCATGGATCGCTGATCAGTTGCGCCAACCTTTCACGCACTCGACTCGAAGGCAGTTCATCAGCTTCATTCCAATCAAGTTTCAAAACCGATTCCCCAGAACGATGCCGAGCCCAGGCTGCTTGTGAAGCGATGACATATTCCTGGCGCTCCTCGACCGCCTTGTTGGCGAGACGCCGCAAAACCACCGGAGTCTTTCCTTCGCGGCTCGATTCAAATCTTTGATTGATGCGATATTCGACGCTTAGCTCAGGGCCAAAGCGTGAACGCAGCTCATCCCTCACCGCCCGATAACCCGCACTGGATTCAAAAGCTGAAGCTGTGGTTTCAATGTTCACGACAATGTCCGAGGTGCCGTACTGAACGATCTGAAACCTCACCACCCCTGGTGCCGAGCGGAACACGGAATAGAAATTCACGGAAGGCAAACGGCGACCATCAGGCGTGATGATGATGTCATCCTTCCGCCCCTGAACCCGCGCCAAACGTCGAGGGAAAAACGTCTCTGGCTCACTGGCATGGCGAGTCACGACATCACCTGTATCATAGCGAATGAAAGGCATGACGGGATTATGCAGACTGGTGGCCACGAGTTTGAAGTCACCTTCAGCCAGAGACTTGTCTGGGATCATTTCAGCATGGCCATACTGCCAAACAATGTTCAGCCCATCATGCTCCAATCCCTCGTAAGCCACGAGTGTAGGCTCCGTCATGCCATACCAGTCGAACAGAATGCGACCAAAGACGCGCTCAATGACATCACGCTCATGTTGGGTCATCGTTTCTGAAGCTGTGAAGACACCGCGCACACTCGGCAGACGTTGACCGGTGCGCTCAAGATGCTCAGCAAGCACCATCAGCGACGAAGGATAGCTGCGGATGAATTTGGGCTGAAACTCGAGGATCGCCTTCATGTAGTCCACCGCATTGCGTGGCGAAAAATGATAGGCTGACATGAATAGCGTGTTTTGAGCTTTATCATGACGCCACAAAGGCTCTGCGTCAGACGACGGCACATAACTGCGCAAGGCCAAAAAGGGATCTCTGAAACGATAACCCGCCTGAGCCCACATCTGATACATGCAGGCATAATCCAGTGCGATGTAACCTTCGTTGAGTTTCATGCTCAATGGGCGGCCCGTTGTCCCGCTGGTGTCAGCAGTCGCGCTGAAAAAGCCGTAGCGTGCGTCGATCAAATCCGCCGCACGCTCACGAAGAATATCCTTGGTCAGCAAGGGCAGCTTTGGCAAAACTTCAGGTCCGCTGAAATCCGTGTGTGGATCAAATCCGCATTGCTTGAAGACCTCAGCGTAATAACGCGTGCCTTCATAAGCACGAATCAGAGTCTTCTTTAGCTGCGCTTGAATCCAGGCCTGGCGCTCATCTTCAGAAAAGCGAGATGTGCGCTTTAAAAAAGTCTGACTGACCCACCAACCGTGGAGCTGAGCCAGCTTACGAATGGATTTTTTATGCATGACGATAAATCTCCGTCAGCTCGTGAACACGTCCGCCATTCTTTTGATTCCAATAGAAGCGATAAAGCTTCTTGGCAGATGGGAGCAGGGGACGAGGAACTTTCAAAAAACGCTTCAGCGAGTAATAAGCTGGCGCATAGCGGCGCTCAGAAGCAGCCGCATCCTGATGCTTGGCCATGATGCGAAAGCTCGTCCTCTTCGTCAGCATCGCTCTCACAGAGGCCTCCACATCACCTGATGGCTGAATCTCATTCACGCACTGTCCGACATCCGCTTCATAGTGAGCATCGCTGCCGCCGAAGCAAGCCGAGACGTTTTCTTGAATCATGGCGCGGGCCTTGATGTTGTCAGCGAAGGCCCCCTTGGCGTTGTGATATTCAAAAGCATCCGCCAGATGAAGGTTCTCCAGTCCCACCCCGCGATGACCCAGCAGACCATCCTTAGCCCTGAAAGGATGTGGAACGAGCACCAGACCACCCTGCTCATGAATCTCGGCCATCACCTCAGCAGTCGTCACAGCACTGAGATTGCCCTTCAAAAAAAGTCCAATGAGATGACAGCGATTGTCCAAAGTTCGCTCTTCACCAATCACAATCTGCGTGGCAGAATTCTTCCGACGAAACCATCGCTGAAACTCAAAGGCACCCTCAGTGGTGTCGTGATCCGTGATGGCGATGACATCCAGTTTCTGCAAGGCAGCAGCTTTCAGCAAGCCGTCAGCAGTGATCATGCCGTCACTCGAAGCCACTGTGTGGCAGTGTAGTTCAGCTCTGATCATCTGATCAAAAAAGCCGCATGGCTGTCGTGTGATGCAGCATTACAAACCTACATGTGAAGCTTTAGCATCACACCAGCCGACGAAAATCAGTCAGAATCGAAGCGAAAAACAGTTCACGAGCAGCGATCGATAGAGGGTTACCCGCCGCATTTCCATTAAAGAATGCGTAGTCAAACAGATCCGTGAAATCCGCCTTAACCGGCTTCCCATAAGTTTCAGCCAAGAAGTTCTGAATCACGAAAAAGCTGTTATAGAAAATGTTGTCATTCCCGTAGAGCGAGGCGTTTGAACTTTGCTCCAAGTAGCGACCTGGTGTTGATGGCAAGTAGTTGTACAAAACCTAGGACATAATCGAGACCTGCAATCGCAGCGCCTTTGTTCTGTATCCGGGGTTTGAATCATAGAAAGCCAGACGCTCCGTATTTTGCTGGTCCCTAGCACCTGCTGAGGCGCTGCCGTTTGGCTCAATGCACATCACCAATAATTGCCGACATCACGATCCACGCCATTGATGGCAACCAACTGCACGCTGGCCAAAGAAGCCGAAGCTGGATGAAGCAGTCCGATGAAAAGATTTTTAGCATTCATCATTAGGCAACAGGTGTTTGAAAAAATTTACCACCCCTAATTACTTAGGTGCCACGCCAACCAAACAAAAACTCAAATACCAGCCATTAACTCTGATCGCCAACGCATTGCAAACCGCTCCAAGCTTGGCCCGACCAATCCAAGAATCAGAACAACGCCCAAAATTTCACCGAATGTGAGCCATGCTGGATGATTTTTTAAAAACTCCGAGAACAAAGCATCTCCCTTAGAATTCAGGATCAAAAGAAGTGGGATATGCAGAATGTAGCAGGGGTAGCTAAATGCTCCCAACCAGCGACAACCAGCCTGAGCTTGAGGATGAGCAGACAACCGTGCATGACGAGCCCCTGCAAGCACACAAACCAACCCCACGGTAGCCCCCCAGGACACAAAATGACGATCCCAAACTGGGTAATCTTTAAATCTCAAGATCCATTCCAAGGACATGAACAAAGCGCATAGTCCGAAGGCCATGATCCAGAGCTGCTTTGTGATCCGAGCAGCCAAATAATCCCAACTTGCCCCAAGCCAAGCTCCGGCGATCCAGACAGGAAAGAGCACCGTGATGGTCCAAAGACCATTCACCGCCGCGCTGGATTCAAGACGATGAAGCCCCTTCCAAAGAAAAAGGATGCAGGCCAGAACGAAAAAAGCCCCCCCGAGAGAAAGCCCGATCGCCCTGCCAACACGCCCTTTGCACAGAATCAGAGCCATAGGCCAGGCCGCGTAATACATAACCTCACAGGTGAGGCTCCATGAAGGCCCAAAGGCTGGAAACGGTGCCGTCAGCAGTTGAAGGTTAAACAGACTGCTGATCAATTGAGGCCAAGGAGCTGGATTATAGGCATCAGTAGCGAAATCCAAATGCATCGACCAGGCGACAAGAGCCAGCAGCAAGCCTAACAAAAACAGAGGATAGATCCTTGTGACTCTCGCCACAATGTAGCGCCACCAACGGAAATTCCCATCCTGTAGAGTGCCAACAATCGAACGATGGATACACAATCCCGAGATTACAAAAAAGAGCCAAACCCAAAAATCACCATTCCCCAAGCTAGCCCTGGCAAAGCGCCAAATGCCAGGAGTTTCATGAGGGTCCCAGCCATACTTTTCGGCAACAGCCAGCTCGAAACCATGACTCAGCAAAACCATCAAAGCGGCGACACCACGCAAGGCATCGATCCACAATTCAGCATCTTTGCCTAGTCTACCGTTGTTCATCATAAAGTCGGCCATCAAGGCATGTACAGCTTTTGAAAATACGGAGTCGTCTGCTGTATCAAATCTTCAGCCAATTTCATGCTTTGGACATCATCTCGCAATCGTTGCCCTGATTCCTCTGGGCTCAAATTTTCCGTAACCCAGACCGTCACACTGGCATACGCCCAGCGATGATTGACATTGCGTGCCATATTATCCCAAGTTGAAAGCCAGATCCGCATGGCGTTACTTGAGGTGCTGACATCTGTGCCGATGA
>CANHTV010000107.1 GCA_947463285.1 Verrucomicrobiaceae bacterium
CCCTTGCTGTTTTAGCTTCCGCTGGAAATCTGACGATTGGTAATGCGATCGATATCAATGATATGAGTGGTACGGGGGCCTATATTTTAGGGGCAGCGAACACAGTGACTTCCGGCCAAGTGAACTTTAATGGCCCTGTTACTCTTCAGAACCTGAGAAGCGGTCTGGTTGATGCTAAAACACTGAATTTAAACTCCGCCATAAGCACCGGATATGGTGTTTCGTTAAACGGAGTCTTCAGTGAGGCTGACGGCGGAACAAGAGATGTCCTTTCATTGGTCAAGACCGGTTCTGGTATCGCTACTTTGTCTGCAAACAACATCATCCACGGTGACCTAGTCATCAACGAAGGAACACTGCTTGTCAAAAATACGCCTGTTTCCTCCGGTGATTCTGCGACAGGTTTTGGTGACATTACCATTAACTCCGGTGGCGTGCTCGGGGGCACTGGTAGCATTGCAGGTGCGGTTTCATTGCTTGGCGAGGTTGGTGATTTAGCGACACTTCGCCCTGGTGATCCTACAACGAGCCTTGCTGGTGTGGAGGTGCTGACGATCAACAAACCCCTCACCATCGGAGCAGACTCCGTTCTTGAGTTTTCGATTGGTGCCGAAAATATGACCAAGCTGGCTGGCACCACCATCAATATTACTTCTAACACAGCGCGTATTGTTGTTCAGGCCGAGCCTGACTATCGGCCTGTAGCTGGCACCGTCATCGACCTCCTCGATTTCAACTCAGGTGGGTTCACTTTGTTCTCTGGGGCTAAACTTTTGGAACTCCTTCAGCTTCCTGTCGCCACAGTTTGGAATACCAGTCAATTCCTGACGACGGGTCTTATTATCTCAGAAGGTGATGCGCAGCCAACGGCCATCGTCAGTCACCCCGTTGCTAGTAGAATTTTACAAGGAGATAACCATACCTTTACTGTGGCATTCACAGGCACTGCTCCAGTGACCTTCCAGTGGATGAGAAATGGCGAAGATATTTTTGGAGGCACAAGTCAGACTCTGACCGTTACGGGTGCCACACAAGATTCCGAAGGTCTATACTCAGTGCGTGTCATGAACCCTGTAAACCCTACTGGTGCCCTCAGTAACTCCGCCCAGTTGGTGGTGGACTGGCCCATTGGTATCGCAGTAAACTTGCCCGCTAACAAGAAAGGCTCTGTCAATGAGCCCGTGAAATTCAAGGTTATTACTACTGGCGAAGGCCCGATTTCTTATCAATGGAAAAAGGGTGATGCGAATGTTGGGACAGATTCCTCTGAATTCACCATTCCGAGTTCGACGTTTGATGATAGCGGAACTTATAGCGTCGTTGTTACAGGTCCTAGCTTTATCGGTCGTCCTGCTAATGTCGTGACCAGCGCTCTGTCAAACCTCACCATTACTGAGGGCATCCCCGTCGTGATTGAGCAGCCGGAATCAGAGTCCCTTCAAGCTGGTGGTAATCTAGTCCTCACGGCTCAGGGTGGTGGCGGAGACGCTTCTCAACGCACAGTGCAATGGTTCCGCAATGGAGTCGCAATCCCTGATGCTACGACCAGCACATTTACCCTGTGTGAAGTTACCACCGCGAATGCGGGCGACTACACCTTCAGAGTCACCACCTTTAATCCGATCTCGGGCAAATTTGAAAGTGTAGTGAGCGACCCTCCTGCGAGCATTTTTGTTGCTGACAACACGGCTAAAGTGATTGCAGGACAAATAGGTAAGACGGTTTCTATGTCGGTAAGTGTTGGTTCCACGCCAAGATTCAAAACGCCTGCGTACAACTGGCGTCTGAATGGAGGGCCATTGCCTTCTGATGGGCGATTTACCGGAGGCAACACCAAAACGCTAACTATTAAAACGCTGAATGATGGGGATACAGGAACTTACACCTGTATCGTAACCGGCGCCCCAGGCACTGCTCCGGTTACTGCGGGAACACATCACCTGCGCGTTTACAACACGGCTCCAAAAATAGTGACTACCACGCCTCCTCCAGTAGCAATAGTTGGTGGGGCCTATTCTTGGAAGATCCCAGTGGAAAGTGATGTGACTGATTTGGTTGGCGACCATCTTGATAAATGGAAATCAACACCCTCATCCTACTCTGTTTCAGGTTTGCCCTCCGGCTTGGCTGTCAATAAGACCACAGGAGTCATTAGCGGTTATCCTAGAACAGCCACCAATCGCGTGAAGCACCCCAGTGGTTACCCTGTCAATATTACAGTTTCTAATGCTTATAAGCCAAGTTCTGTTTGGAGTACCTTTATTGATGTTCTGCCGCTTCCGACTGCTATTGCTGGCACCTATGCGGGCCCTGTCGCTAGAGGTTCTGTTAATAGAAATCTGGGAGGCCAGTTTGATATGACTATCGCATCTACAGGTGCGGTCTCGGGGAAAATCACACTTGGAAGCCTTTCCGCTAGATCCTTTAATGGCTTCTTCTCCAGCATTAAAGACAGCAGCGGTAATGCCACAGGCCTCGGTGACATTATCGTGAAAATACCAGCGACTAGATCGCTTCCAGCTCTCAAGGTTGAGTTCGGTCTTTCCGTTTCGACGGCCATTGATCCTTCGGCGCCTGATACCTTGATTGTAAATGCCAGTATTGAAGATTGCGGAAATGGACGCACAGCGGCATTCAGCGGCTGGAGAAATAAATGGTCTTCAAAACCTGTTGCAGGCATCTCAGAGTCGCCTCTGGCTTATCGTGGAGGGCTCTATAATTTCGCCATTGCGCTTTCCAGCTCTAGTCCGCTAGTGACAAACCCTGAGGTGCCTCAAGGGGCTGGCTTTGCAGCTTTCACTATTGGGACCAGTGGCACGACATCGATAGTCGGTCGCACAGGCGACGGGGAGTCCTTCACGAGTGCCTGCCCCGTCGGGCCTAACGGCCAGATGTTCCTCTTTAGAACGTTATATACGACTACAATTAGAGGTTCACTACTCGGTGATTTGCAAATCGAAACATCGCCTGACCCTATCGACAATGACGTCAGTGGTAGTCTCACTTGGGTTCGGCCTCCCAACCCAGCCAAGGTCACGTCGAAGGTATCTCGTTTATATCGCTCAGGCTTTGGAACGGACCAAATTGCCAGTGGTGTGACACCCACGACCATCACTGCTCCCGTTCCTTTAGTGGCTTTTGGTGGCCGCTACATTGCACCTCCAACGACAGGGCAAGTTGTATTTGAACTTCTTCCTGCGGTTGCTCCCGCTACAAACGCCACATTAAAATTCTCTGAAACAGGTGATTTCCCAACTGTGATTACCACGCCACTAGTTGATTCAGTCTTCAATCCAGATGTCGAAGTCACCATTGGAGTGAAGAGCAAGGCTACAACAACAACATCCACAGCGGTCAATCCTGCGCTGACGAAGGTGACGGTCTCTCCAACCTCAGGTGCCTTCTCAGGTGGGTTCACCCTTCAGGACACTATTTCGGGGCTGCTGGTGAAGCGAGCAGCCACCTTCAGAGGTGTCATCATTCGCAGAAGGGTAAGCGACTTGGGTGATCCCCGGGAGACAAGCACCTACGGTTTAGGTCACTTCATAAATCCTTTGAAACCTGCTGCCGGTGCATCTGCTACAACGACGCCGCAGATTTCAGGCATGGTGAATTTTGAAGCGAAATAAGCCAGTCACTCGAAATGTCATTACAATGTGAGCAAAACTGCAAAAAAATAGTCAATGTAATAACGAAGTAAATACCCTGCATTGACTTCATAGCTTGAAATCTGCTGTGAAATCCGGTTTAATCGAAAAAATTCAACTAAATTCCCCGTTCTATGAAATCACTTCGCCAATTCGTCACAGACGCACGCAGGCACAAGGGCTTGGCTCTAATCATTGTGCTTTCGATGTTGGCCCTCTCAACAATCGTCATGTTGGCTTTCCTCAGCGTGGCTGATACAGAGCACAAGGGAACCGTTACTTATTCAGCATCACAGACAGCTCGTCGTTTGGCTGATACGGCCGTTAATATAGTTGTATCACAGATTCAGGCGGGCACTGAGCAGGACACGCCTATAGCTCTATCAGGCCGTGAGACACATGCGACTCAGCCAGGAGCCGTGCGTAAATATTCAGATCAGGGTGCTTTCTTGGCTGGATATAAATTGTTTTCAGACTCTGCGATGATCTTTCAGAGCACAGGTTCCGCCAACGGAACAGGATCCATCACCGACGAGCGCGAATTTTTAGCCACCTCTGAGCCTCCTGCTGGGTGGAATCAAGGTAACAATCTTTTGCGTTACGTGGATATGAATGAGCCAGCCATCAAAGGTGTGATTGGTGAAGCCGGCACGGCTGTCAGCGCGCAGGTTTACTTTCCTGTGCTGGATCCGCGCGCTGCTTTCGATATGGACCCAGCCACAGGGCTGCCTACTCCAGCTGAAGGGTTCACTTATGAAACCACTACAGCGCTGACTGGCACGGACATCGGTGGGGCGCCTGATACTACAGGAGCATCCGCCGATGTTAATGCGATCACCAAGCCAAATGCTTCATCAAATCCTGATTCACTTCGTCTGGCGATGCCGGTGCAGTGGCTCTATTTGCTAAAGGATGGAACAATGGGGACTCTGGACGCCAATTTAAAGTTCCAATCTTCAGGCCTCTCTGTGCCATCTGAGGAGACGCCAATTATTGGCCGTATTGCTTTTTGGACTGATGATGAAACATGTAAAATAAACATCAACACTGCCTCAGAGCCTACATTTCTGGGGCAGCCTGCTTATTATCATGAACGCGACCATCGTTGGGCTGATTACCCTGCGGCTCGCGGTGAATACCAGAGATTTCCTGGGCATCCTGCTACGGTGGCGCTCAGCTCAGTGCTTTATCCAAATCCGCTTCAATCCAGTCAACGAAATTTGGACACTTATGGAACAACAGACGGTAGTGCTGCGCAGACGAGCAAACTTAGTGTTAAAAATCTTATCTACGATATTGTGCCTCGTATTGCTCGGGGTGGCAGCAATGCCGGGACGACCCTATTCGCGGCAGATGATTTCAATTCAGGAGGTAATCAGGGGTTGATGACAAGTGTGGATCTCAGCAACGCCATCAATGAGCGGCTGTACAGCAGTGTCGATGAACTCTTCTTTTCTGAGCTTAGTACGGACGGTATCCGGGTGCCCACAGTGACCTCGATCACAGGTGGGCAGTTGTTCAACAAGCAGACGCTAGAGCGCGCCTCGGGTTTTCTTACAGCTCATAGCCGCGCCAGTGAGATCAGTAACCTCGGACTACCTCGCATTGCCATGTGGCCCGTTCATAAGGAGGCTTCGAAAAGAACGCCCTTTGATAATCTGATCACGTATTGCTCCAATTTAGGCCAAACCGCCTTCACTAACTTAAACCTCGATACCGCCAACATTTACATCTTCCAGCGCCAAAAGGCCTTGGATCAGTCCAATGATGTCAAGATCGCCAGAAATGCAAAGCTCTTGAACATGTTGGACACCATCTTGGAAAACGCACGTTTCCCCGCGACAGCGGCTACGGGTGGACCTGGAGATACTTTTAAACGCAAAATGGGAAGTGCCGGCGGTTTCGAAAACTATCGGCAAGTGATTGTTGAGATGTTTGACTACATTCGCTCAACCAATCTGCGAGATAGTTATCTCGTGCCAGTAAATCGTAATAGTTGGCGTTCAATACCGGTTTATTGGGGCGATGACTCAAACCGACTTACCCAAAGAAATATCTATGATGAACGGGACAGTCTTGAAGGCACCTTTAACACATTTACAACAGGGGTTGTGCGTAATACTGGTGCCCCTAATAATCCTTTTAACGATGTCTCACTGCCTGGACACGGACAAGTAACACCATCAATCTGGACCAAAGGAAACAACTACCGCGGTTTTGGTCGGAGTATTTCTATCAGTGAGATCGGCCTGCAGTTCATCTGCACGGCTGATGGCCAGCCTGATATGTATAGCTGGCGGCACTTGGACTATGATCCAATGACCAAAAAGTACAACATCAAAGAGGTGCCTAAGTTGCCTGCTCGCGCCGTCGATAACACCGATCAGTTTGATACCGTTACTTTAGATTCGTTAGCCGCTGATGGAACAGTTTCCGGGGGCAGAACAGCACTCAAAGTGGATGAAAATAAACTCTTGAGTGAAGATACTGATGGCGGTTTTGCTGTGGACCATACGAATGAAATCATTAGGGATATTGGACCTGTTGCGAACACTGGTGCTCAAGAGTGGAATGATGGCTCCCGCCCTGCCGAACAATTTATTAAAGATCGTTATTATTCAAATTTCCCCCCGTTGTCGGATGTCAGTGCTGCTGAGGGGCTATATAACCTCGAAGGTGGTATTGTGACTGATGCAAACAAAGGTAGACACAGGAACTTTCATCCAGGGACTCTAGAGAAAAACTGGAATTACAGTCTCGATGTTGATACGCCGTTACAAATCAACGAGAAACGAATTCAAGCCTTATTTCATCTTGAGTTCTTCTGCCCTTCGGTGGGATATACTGGCATCACACCTGAGTTTACTATTGTTCTAAGTGGTAATGAACTCTCCAGTATCGAAACGAACGGAGAGACCTTGTTTAAAGGTACCAATGACAAGATAATCAAAAGTGCCCGTCCGATTTATCAGGTGGATGGGGCACCTGAAGTCGGTGGCTATGTTAGCTTCAGACGTGTCGCAGGCAGCCGCGGACTGCCTGCACGTGGCGGGGTTCCCGCAGATAAAATGTATTATGAGGGGGCAAGCAGCAGCCCACACATTGGAATCATGAATTTGGATTTGGTGTCTGATTTCTTTACGGTGCGCAGTGACCAGCCTCTTATTTTCAGATCAGGTCCACGGCCTATCAAAATCGCTATTTATGATTCACACAATTACCTCAATCGTGATCCGATCCAAGTCGTGTATTTCAAACTCGACGAAGGCACGGCTCCTGTGCCTGATCTGATCGTTCAACCCAGTAAAAAAGTTAGATGGATTAGGCAATCAGACAGCGCCGAGTTCATCCACCCCGCAGTTCAGGCACCGCATTGGTGGTCTTTTCACCAAGATGGCGTCTTAGGTCGAACTCTGCCGAATCCTGTTTGGATCGGCCGCTTTGCAGATACTAACGCTAGCGTATGGCAGGGGCGCTACGGTTTGCGCGTTGGATTAGATGGTGACACGGCGCGAGATGGTGGAGATAATGTTCGCTACAGACAGAGCTTGCCTGGTTCCAGAGCCTTGATTTATGGAAGAGGTATAGAAGGTGGCAATTACGGTGACGTGAAGAGAATGGATAATGCCGAAACTGGGGTAGCCGAGGTGCGAGCTATACGTGCCGCTTATACTCCTGGGAATAACTACAACACTTTGTTAAAGCATTTCGGTTCGGATGTTGTGAGGTCTATCTTACCAAGTCACGGCGATTCTCGGTTACTAGCAGCCAAGGCTGTTGTTAAAGAAACAGACTGGGCGCTGCACCCGCTCTACAAAGACCCACGAGCATTCCTAGCTCACAATTTCTCCTCCTATAATGCAGGCTCAGAGCCTGGATTTGATCGCTCGGGCAATTCGTCAGTGCAAAATGAAGATGCAACGCGCCGATTACTGCCACAGACAGTTGCTGTAAGCGCTAACCTTGTTCCTGATGCTCCCTACAGTGGCGGAAACAATACCAACATTAATGAGACAACGGGAGGGCTCTCACCTGCCTTTTTGGCTCAACGATACTATGATTTTGATGAAAGCGATCCAGGTGGACGAGTCGGTGCTTACATCAATAAGCCTGACGAAGGCAATTATGCTGTAGGAGACTTTCAGGCTAGCGGATGGCCTGCTGCTCGTGAATGGCGAGCCACCTACTTCAGATCCGATAGTTTTGGTGCTAGATTTGCTCCAGGGGCCTCTTCTTTTTTCACGCCTAATCGTATGGTAAGTTCTCCTGTGATGATGGGCTCTTTGCCCAGCCGTGTGTTTTACTCCAATGCCACAGGACCTGATGCCTCAACCAATGGCAACGGCGCTTGGACTAACCTTTTATTCAGACCTCATGTGCAGGTACAGGGTGCGCAGACTTCTCACCCGGGAGCTGTCACACCTGCAGATCATTACCTGCTGGATTTGTTCTGGATGCCGGTCGTGGAGCCCTATGCGATCAGTGAGCCTCTATCGACGGCAGGTAAAGTAAACATGAATTACCAGATCATGCCGTTCACTCATATTCGTCGTGCCACAGCCATGCATGCGGTGATGAAGAGTGAAATGTTCGCAGCGTTGCCAAACGCTGACCACTCTGCTGCAAGAGGGGTTAGAAGAGGCTTCGGTCCACAGGGGACAACGCCACCTCTTTTCCGTGACGAAAACGCAAAGGATGGCGACAGGGCAGCGCGCTGGCATCGCTACATCGCCATTGACAGACTTAATAATGAAAACGGAACGGCTGATAATCCCTGGTGGAACGTGGCTGCTGCCCAGAGAGTCCAGGCTACATTACGTCAATTTGAGGAGAGGTTTAATTTCACCACTACAGCCAATGGCAATGGGGCTAGCGGACTTGGAGGTGCCATGAATTTACCAGGTAATTTCCGTGGTGGTTTGTTTAGGTCTGCGTCCCAGATCTGCGAAATGCATTTGATTCCCTCTCGAGTGCTTACTTCTGGTGGTAGGGCGGGAACTGCTCCTGTGCCATCCGTTTCAGAAAATACAGAGAACGTGAAGGCCTCAGATCTTAGCACAGCAGCAGGCCGAGAAACTGCCATGAGGAATTTTTGGACGAATCACAACTCAACAGGAGATAATACCCGTGAGCGTCCTTACGCCAATCTTTACGCCAAGCTCACCACTAGATCGAACACCTTCAGGGTTCATGTTCGTGCTCAGGCGATCAAAGCTGCGCTTCGCCGAAATCCCGATAGTCAGGGGGATTTCAACACGGCAGACGATGAGATCATGGGAGAATTCCGGGGCTCATTCCTTTTAGAGCGTTACATCGATTTGGCCGACCTTCAAAATGCTGGTGGTTTGGCTGATTTCGCTGATGGGAAAAACCCTCTCGATGATGTTTCTCATCCGCCACTCGACAGCTATTATCGTTTCCGTGTTTTGGAATCCAAACGCTTTGCTCCGTAATTTAGCCAAGGAATCGTATGAAAAACATTTCTCATCAAAATCTCTTTCGGCGCACCAGAGCCTTCACATTGGTTGAAATCTTGGTCTCATTGGCGGTCTTGACCATATTGCTGCTCATCAATGCTCAAGTCATCGGTCAGGTGCAAGCGACATGGTCCGCCTCAAATGCCCGCGTCAGCCAATTTCGTGAAGCAAGAACTGCCTTCGATATCATCACTAGGAATCTGAGCCAAGCCACGCTCAATACCTATCTTGACTACGAGAATAATTACCTTCTAACAGCGGGCCCTACCTCCGGTGGTGTTGCGACTGCTGCGACAAATCCAGGAAGCTATAGAAGAAAGTCCGACCTTCAATTTCGTTGTGGGGACGCATCTGATTTAGTGCCAGCAGGTGGCGGGGCTCCCTATCTACCTGGGCACGCAGTCTTTTTCCAGGCACCTTTAGGTGTGACAGAAAATCCGCTCTATGTCGGTTTGGACAAACTGCTGTGCGCTCGCGGCTACTTTGTCCAATTTTCATCAGACGAAGCTTTCCGCCCAAGCATCTTGCCGCAAGGCGATTTTCGCTACCGTTATCGTCTGATGGAATACTCACCCCCAGCTGAGAAAAACCAGATTTTTTCATTACCTGCTCCCACCGATGGAACTGTCCCCGATGGATGGCACGTTGATGC
>CANHTV010000108.1 GCA_947463285.1 Verrucomicrobiaceae bacterium
ACGGCGATGGCTTCACGCGCCATGCCCATGGTTTCCAAACGCCCACCGAGCTCGCTGAGGGTATCCACGGAGACTTCCAGGCGCATGTCCACACTAGCGAGATGCTCGCGGATCAAACGCAGGCGCGTGAGGTAATCCACCTCGCGCAAACGGCGCAGCAAATGGCCGAGACGCCATTCACCGAACTCCAGGCCGCTACGTGAGCTTAGAGCCACAGCTCCCCATTCTGAAGCCAGGCCTTCGTTCATCTGATGGACCACCTGGCCCATGCCTTCCTGGACAAAGCGTGCCTGAATCTCCCGTGTCTCCTCCCAAAGGCTACGCAGATGCATGGGCTCCTCATAGCGTGGGGAGCCTTGGGGCGTGAGCATTCCACGGATCTCCCCCATCTGCCTGGCTGAGATCAGATCACGCGTGATGAAGCTCTGCATCTCCGCCGCAGCTTTGTCAGGAGCCCCGGCCAGCCCCGTCACAGCAGAACGTCGCAGGCTGGTCATGGCGGAGCTAGGCGTGGCCTGCAACCGCTTCCAGGCAGCGCGTAGATTTTCATTACGCTCCTGCGCATCCACAGCTAGACGATTGGCGGCACTGAGGCTGAAGAGATAGGGATCATAAGTGCCGCTGTAGGCCCCAGGCCGCACCGGAGCACGCACCACGAGCCCCAGATAATTCCGCGCCAGATCCCAGCGCTCCGCCGATTCAGCAATGCGTGCCAGCGAATAGGTGAAGCCCTCAGCCAGCAAAGGATTATGAAGGCGCAGACTTTCTCCGAGCTCCAAGGCCTCAGGATAACGCTGCTTGTCCTGCAGACGCCTTAAAATATCCACCACCGAGACGCTGCGAACGGTGCCGAGCAGCGTCAGCTCACCACGCTCAAATTGAAAACCCTCCAGCTCTGCAAGCATGGCCGCCACGCTTAACAATAAGCGTTGACGGGTCTCCAAGACATCCGCATCCACGCCGGTCTGCTCACTCCAGCGCATGCCCTCCGCCATGCCGCCGGAACGCAGCATCAGCCAAAGGAAACAAAACTGTGCCTCCAGCGTAGAAGCCGCGCCAATGACGCGCCGCAACTCCGTGCGGAAAGACTCCCCTGCCCCGGCATAATAAAATGCCCAGATTTTCTCGACTGGAGACTTCACCCAGCCAGATGGATCATCACACTCACGCACCCAGGTGGCCTGTTTTTCAGCTCCGCTGCTGCGATATAGTCTGGCCAGCTCTTCAATGGCGCGCAGTCGTATCAGCGGCACGGCATCCGGCAGCTCAGAAAACTCAGCCCTCGGCAGACTCAGAAATGTGCGCAGCGCTTTGATTTCCGGGGTTTTTAGCGAAGGCACCATGTCCAGAGCCGCATTCACCTCACTGGCCGGTGCGGGCAGACTGCCGGCCTTGCGATCATCAGCGAGCGGCAGAGGCAGGCGTTCTGGATTCGCCGCCGTGACGCTAAGAGCTTGCGACTGGGTGCGTGCCCCGATTTCCCGCAGATACTTTTCCGCGCTGACCAGATCCATGAGGTGCAGCGCCTTCAAAGCCAGACGCAGCTGCGAGCGCGCGTCCCAGGGACGCACTTTGGCCACCTGCTCATAGACGCGGCGCTCGGCCTCGTCTTGACCGGTGCTGCGATAATGCTCGGCCAGGTCCTCCAAAGCCGCTGCATCCTGAGAAAACCGGCTTTCTAGGCGACGACGCACGCGGTCAGCTTCAGCGATTTGAAAAGACTGCTCCAGCATCTCCACCAGCCGTCGCGACTCAGCCGCAAGCTCTTTGGGGCCAGCCTGAGCAGCGATCTGTTTTTGGAAATAAATGGCCGACTTGGCATCCTCCACACGCAAGGCGGCATCGCGCAGCTGATCCAGGGAAAACGGCGTGTCAGGCGCAGTGTAATAGGCCTGCTTCATCTCAGCGAAGGCCTTGGGTGCATCGCCCTCTAGCCCATGCACCTGGGCCAGAGCCTCATGATAAAAACCATCGAAGGGAAAACGCTTCACGCGCAGCTCCAAAGCATCACGCACGAGCTTCAAGCGTGTCTTGGCGAGTTCATCACTCAACTCAGCCCCCTGCTCAGACCACATCAGTCGATCCAGAAAGCGTTTGTAGGCCTCGCGCCTTTTTTTCACCTCTGTCTCGACCTCGACGATGCGAAACTGCGCCTCAACATACTCGGGGATCTTCAACTGCCGCAGAAGCATCTCCGCATAGCGCTCCATCAGTGAGATGGCCGAGGTGCCGCTGGCTCTGGCGATGGCGTTTTTCCAGAGCTTCAGCGCTTCATCAGGCCTACGCTGGATCGTGTAACACTGCGTCAGTGCTTGGAGCAGCTGGTCCGAGTCCGGCCACTTGCGGTAAGCCTGCTCTAAAAAAGCCGTGGCGATCTGGACGGGAAGCGGCACCGACTCGGTGAGCCGCCAACCTGTGCGCTCTGCTGAAAGCCCGATGGAAGAAGCAATGGAGGCGTTTTGTTCATCCTCCATCAGCAACTCCCCGAGGCGCAGCGTGTAGCGGATTTGGTTCGGCTCATCTCGCACCAGCAGACGGCGCAGCACACGCATCGCCAAAGCCAGGTTTTTATCCACCAGCGTCAGATCCAGAAGGAGCTTTTCCGCCTCCAGGGAAAGCTCACGAGCAAGACCAGTAAGAGGGTCAACCTGCAAAGCCCGGAAGGCCTGATAAACCAAATCATACAACTCTATGCGCTGCGCCCACCATGCCGCACGAAAAAGCTCACGCGCTGAACGCTGCCGGACCCAATCTGATGAAACCACCACGGGCATTTCCACAGGCTCAGCCGAGTCTGGCAGTGCAAAAAGTTGCAGCACCTTTTTCAGCACGGCCTCAGGAACGAGGGCTTTCTCTGGCTCAGCATCCGCAGAAGCAAAGCCCTTGCCCGTGAAGGCATCAGGCATCTGAAACTCGCCGCCGCTGCCACGGACGCGACGCTGCTGCTTTTTTTCATCGCCCATGAGCAGGGAGTAAAGACGCTCATCGACATCAACACCGTCTTCATCGCTCTCGCTAAGGCTCCAGGCTTTTTCGAGGAGCGACAGAGCCTCCTCCTGATCACCATGCTCGGCCAGGAGATCCGCCAGACGCAGCGTCTCCTCACGTCCGGCTCCAGGCCGCGCCATGGCCTGCCTGGCCAGCACGATGGCACTGTCCAAATCACTTCCCGAGGCTAGGAAGGTGGCCGAGTCATTGAGGCGCCGCTTCTTTTCCTCATCACTGGAAGCCTGATCGGTGAAGCGACGTAGCAGGGCATCCGCTGCCCCCATGTCCTTCCGAGCGCGATAAAAGGCGGCGAGCTCAAACACAGACTCGGCCTTGGCGGGATCACGTTCGACCCGCGCTTTCAGAATCGTTTCCACCACGGCATCCAGGGCACGTTGCTGAGCGAACTGAAGCGCTTGTTTTTCAACCTCCAAGGCGTTGGCTTGATCCGCGAGCAGTTGGGTGATCCGTTTTGTCGCAGCAGCTGGATTTCCCAGCCGCAGATCCGCCTCACAGCGGAGAAAGACCAAAGCAGGCTGATCGCTGGCATCTCCCTTCAGCCGTTCATCCAGCAGCGTCGCCGCCTCAGCCGCACCTTCGTGGTCCAGCAGCTCACGCACCAGCGACCAGCGGTAATCCTCCACCAGCGGGAATGCTTTTGCCAACTCGCGCAAAACTCGCAGCCGCCCCTCGGACTCGACGGTGATCTCGTAAAATCGCTCCAAGTCCCGCAGGGCTGACTCGGTGAAAGGACGCTTCTGTGCTGCTTTTTCCAAATCAGCCCGCAAACTGTCCAGCCTGCCGAAGCGCTCGTGCAGGCGAACACGCCTCCTGAGAAAGTCAGCATAGCGACCATCTCGGAAATCCAGTAACCCAAGCCCACTGAGCAGAGCGGCCTCTGCTTTTTCAAACTGGCCCGCGTATTCATGGATGCGAGCCAGATCATAGAGTGCATCCAGCCGCGCCTGCGGCTCCCCCTGCTCTGTCAGCTTTTCATAAAAGGCAGCCGCGCGGTCCGGGAATCCAGCACGCAGAATGGACTCAGCCACCTGACGCGTGAGATCAAAGTCGCCGGGCTTCAAAGCCGCCGCTTTTTCCCAAATGCGGACCGCCTCTTCATTCTTGTCTGCGCCCAGCTTGAGAGAGCCCAGATGCATGAGAGTACGAATCCGAGCTGGATCACTCTCTGACATCGCCTCAAGCACAAGTGTAATGTATTTTATCGCAGCTTCAGCATCTCCCTGCTCCTGCGCCACATCAGCACGGGCCCGTAGTGCCAGCAAATACGCCGGTTTTTGCTGAATGACTTCCTCATAGAGAGTGGACGCCTGTTTGAGATCACCTTTTTTCCGATGCAGATGCCCTAGCACCATCAAGACCGAAGGATGGCGGTTCGTTTTAGCCTGTAGGCTGACATTTTCCAACAGCAGCGCCGTCGCGCCGTGCTTCTCATAAAGATTCCACAGCAACTCTAGAACTCGCCCATACTCAGGCTCTGCCACGAGAAAGGAAAGATACTGATTCGCCAGCCGAGTTTCCTGATCCGACCAAGCTGCAGCCATTGTTTGACCTTGAACCTGTGATCCCAATAAATACAAGCCCAGCACCAAGAGAATGGCGCTGCGTAGCAGGTGATACAAGGCTTCCGACATGAGACTGTGAGGGCGGGAGGTTATCACCGACTCCACATTGAGCAATGTTCTAGCCAGCCTCGTTCAGCAGCAAATTGGCAGAGCTTGATGACGATTCTCATATCTGCCATTAAAAAAATATTTATCTATCATAATTATGATAAATCAATTGGCGCCATTTTGATTTTTTAAATTATCATCTAGAAAAATATGAATAACTCGAAAAACAACACACGGACAAGCACCAAGGGCTAAAGCCTTTTCGAGATGCTCACCTTTGTTTGCATTCTTGTGATTATGTTCACGCTGGCTCTTCCACTTTTCGCCACCAGCGAAGGTGCCCAACAAGCGTCTGATCAACGCAACGCTCAGCATTTTTGCAGCCTTGTCTTCGCTGCCAATGCCGCTGGTGTCAAAGTCGTGGATTCCAAAGCCAAAAAACACTCAAGAAGAGATCGTCGAAGTGCTGAACCAAATCCGCAAAGTTATTGAGGTGCAGCGCTGTCCCCTGAAAGGCCGCACCTTCAAGCTCCCAAACGTCTCCGACGAAGAAATCAAAGATGCCAGCTGCTACATCGCCATTGAAGAAGGCGACATGATCTACTTCCCCAGTGATCAGTGCTTCTTCCCGTCCAATGCGCTAATGCTTTCGGCAAACCGCCGACAATTGAGAGTCAGACACCAAGATTGCTGTAATTAACTCTGGCAGCAGTCAGCCACACGGGCAGGTTGTTACATCCGCGACCCATGCTGAAAAACGCCGCTCTCTTTCTAGCTCTCCGATATTTGCGCCCTAGGCGCTCTTTTGTTTCCGTCATCACCATCATTTCCATTCTTGGGGTGGCCGTGGGAGTACTGATGATGATCGTCGTACGGGCCGTGATGATGGGTTTTGAGGTCGATTTTCGTGAATCTCTCATGGGTGCTCGTCCCCACATCCTGCTCAAGCAGGAGCCATCGGGAGGTCATGGCAAGCCCTGGGCTGAAGCACTGACCGCAAGTCGCCAAAACCCAGTCGTCAAGTCTTCAGCTCCCTACGCAGGTGGCCTTCTTTACCTGGCGAAGGATGACTACCAGACGGCGGCGCAAACTCTGGGCTTACCACCCGAAGATGCGCCCAAACACCTGCGCAAAATTTTCCCGCATCTGCTCAGAGGCAGCCTCGATCTCAAAGATGACAGCCTCATTTTAAGCCGGCGCCATGCCTCCGATCTCGGAGTAGAAGTGGGAGATGAAATCAGCGTTTATGCCGCGCAGAATATCAATCACGCCGTGCGTCAATACTCTGACGCCAATGAGCAGGATGACGAAGCAGCACGGAAAGCCATCCTGGAACAGATCAGCCTGCATCCACAAAAGTTGCGCGTTGCGGGCATTCTGAATGAAGAACTCGCCGGATACATCGCCTATACCTCCCTGAGCACTGGGCAGAAGCTCTTCCAGCTGAAAGATCAGGTCACAGGCATCGCCATCGAGATGCACCAGCCCTCAGAAGCCTCAGCCGCAGCGGCCAGCCTCGCAAGTCCAGGTTGGAAAGCTGAGCTATGGTCTGATGACGACAGCGCCCGCCTTGCCGCGATGCAAAATGAGCAGTCCATGATGCAGTTTGTACTCTCCATCATCGCCCTGGTCGCGGCCTTTTCCGTGATGAACACGACCATCACTGTCACCACCCAAAAACGCCGTGAAATCGGTGTCATCGCCGCCATTGGAGGCAGGCGTGAGCAGATCATCCAGGTCTTCATCTTCCAGGCTGCTTTTGTGGGCCTGATCGGCACACTCATCGGCCTCGGCGGCAGCCTGCTGGTGCTCTGGCTGAGAAACGATCTGCGCGAGTGGCTGGCCATGCTCACGGGAGGTCAGGTCCATGCAGTGGAAGGTGTTTTTCTTTCCTCGATTCCCGCGCATTTGCAGGCCCCGGACGTCATTCTCACCTGCACGGTCTCCGTGCTGCTCTGCCTCGTGGCAGGCTTTATCCCAGCTTGGTTTGCAGCACGATTAGAGCCTGCGTCGGCTCTGCGTGATTGAGATGCTGAGGATTTATCATTCCCACTTGCACGGCCGCATCCTCAGCGCCATCTCAGGTGAACCCGCATCTCACCATTTTGGCCGCTCCATCACGCACTCTTGTTGCCATTCCAGCCCGTTGGGGATCTACACGCTTCCCCGGCAAGCCTCTCCATCTCATCGCGGGCAAACCTCTCGTTCAGCACGTCTGGGAGCGCTGCCAGGAATGCCGTGAAATCGATGAAATCATCATCGCCACCGATGATCAGCGCATTGTGGAATCAGCCGCAGCTTTCGGAGCCAAAGCCGTTCTAACCAGCCCTGATCACCCAAGTGGCACGGATCGCATCGCCGAGGCGGTGCAGGCCTTTCCAGATCACACCACCATTATCAACGTCCAGGGAGACGAACCCCTCATTTCCCCAGCCTTGATTGACCAACTGGCTGTCGTGCTTCGTCGTGAACCCCAGGTGCAGATGATCACAGCCGCAGCTCCGATTCTGGACTCAGCCCAGGTCAGCGACCCAAACATCGTCAAAGTCGTCTTTGATGTGAAGGGCGACTCCCTTTACTTCTCCCGCAGTCCCCTGCCCTTCGTCCGTCATCCACAGCCGGACATGCCCCACTACCGTCATCTAGGCATTTACGGATTTCAGCGTGACTTCCTCCTTCAGTTCGTCTCTTGGCCACCTTCCAAACTGGAGCTGACAGAGTCTCTGGAGCAGCTCCGCGCTCTCGAAAACGGCACCCGGCTCCGAGTCGTGCTCACAGACGAACTTTCTCCCGGCGTCGACACCCCCGAACAGGCAGACGCCATCGAAAAACATCTCCTCACCTCCCCCCACTGATGCCTACCTCCACCACTCCAAATACTCCCTCGCGCCCCATGAAATACATCTTCGTCACCGGCGGTGTCGTCAGTTCACTCGGCAAAGGCCTTGCAGCCTCATCCCTCGGCACCTTGCTCGAGCTTCGTGGCCTCAAGGTCATCATGCAAAAGTTTGATCCCTATTTGAACATCGACCCAGGCACAATGAACCCCTATGAGCACGGCGAAGTTTATGTACTCGACGATGGTGCTGAGACCGACCTCGACCTCGGTCATTACGAGCGATTCACCCACACCAATCTCTCCAAGCTCAACAACCTCACCTCCGGTCAGGTTTATCAAAGTGTGCTCGACAAAGAACGCGCTGGCAAATACCAGGGCCGCACGGTGCAGGTCATCCCGCACGTCACCAACGAGATCAAAGCCCGCATCCAGGCCGTGGCCGACAAAATGACTGGTGATGTCATTATCACCGAAATCGGTGGCACCGTCGGCGACATCGAAGGTCTGCCATTCCTGGAGGCCATCCGCCAGTTCGCCCACGAGTCCGGCCCCGGCAATGTCCTCTTCATCCATGCCACCCTCGTTCCTTACATCAAGGCAGCTCAGGAGCTCAAAACCAAGCCGACCCAACAATCCATCGCTAAACTGCGAGAGATTGGCATTGCCCCACACATCATCCTCTGCCGCACCGAGCAACCTCTAGAACTGGATGTAAGAGAGAAAATTTCACTTTTTGGTAATGTGCCGATCGAAGATGTCATCGAAGTGCGCGACGTCAAAAATAGCATATACGAGCTACCTCTGAAACTCCATGAAGAGCGTCTCGATGACGTCGTCTGCAAGCAACTTAAGCTCGAAACCCCGCAGCCAGATCTCACCAAATGGCGTCACTTCGTCCAGCGCGTCGTTCACCCCACACACCACGTTCGCATCGGCGTCGTCGGTAAATATATCGAGCTTCAAGACGCCTACAAAAGCATCTACGAAGCCCTCACGCACGCTGGAGCGGCTAACGACACCAAGGTGGACATCGTCCGCCTCGATGCAGAGGCCATTGAAAAAGCTGGCCCTGACACCTACCTCAACGGACTACAAGGCATCCTGATCCCCGGTGGCTTCGGCGACCGTGGCACCGAAGGAAAAATTGCCTCTGCTCGTTATGCCCGCGAGTCTGGCATTCCCTACTTTGGCATCTGCCTTGGCATGCAAATCGCCGTCATCGAATTCGCTCGTAACATCTGCGGCCTGAAAAACGCCACCAGCACCGAGTTCGACAAATCAGCTGAGCATCCCGTCATCAGCATGATGGAGGAGCAGAAGAAAGTGAAACAACTCGGCGGCACTATGCGCCTCGGCACCTGGGTCACCGACCTCAAGCCTGACACCAAAGCCTACGAGATGTACCAGACCTCCACCATCACCGAGCGCCATCGTCATCGCTACGAATTCAACGAAGACTACAAAGACCAGTTGGAAGCGTCAGGCCTCGTCATCAGCGGCATCTCCCCCAAAGGCGAACTCGCTGAAATGATCGAACTGCCCAGTCATCCCTTCTACGTTGCCTGCCAGTTCCACCCAGAATTCCTCAGCAAGCCAAACACTCCACACCCGCTGTTTAACGGCTTCGTCAAAGCTGCACTCCAGCACCACCGAGCACCGGAATTGCTGAGCTAAAATCTCCCAATTATCGTGATCAACATGCCGCAGCATTTCTGCGGCATGTTGATTTTTTGCTAAAAATTAACTGACTTGAGGATACTCAATCAGTGCCTTGATCACCCCGCGACGTGCCACTTCATCGAAGGCTTCATGGATCTGGTCCAAGGGGAACCGATGCGTGATAAAGTCCGCTGACGTAAGTTTTTTCTCACGAATCCACTGACAAAGCTGCGGCTGGCTCTCGCGCTCGTATTTCCGTGTCGGCCACTGATGCACGAGCACGTTGAAATTGAAGTCTCCCTTCGATTTGTCGAGGTGCAGCACCGGCTGCGTCAGCACGCCGTAGATGCAGTGTGACCCACCGCGTCGCAGCAGCGGCAAGCCCTGCTGGAGGATGTCAGCGCTACCCACGGCATCGATTACGGCATCGAGTTTGCCCGGCACCTTGATTTGCCCAGGCTCAAACGCCGCATCCGCGCCAAACGAAATCGCCTTTGCGCGCTTGTCTGCATGACGATCCACGATACCGATCCAGCCCAGTCCAAACAGTCTCCCGAGTTTCACAAAACTCAGCCCCACCGGACCCGCACCGAAGATCAGTACATCATCGCCCGGTTGAAGGTGGAAGTCGCGGAAGGCTCCGAG
>CANHTV010000109.1 GCA_947463285.1 Verrucomicrobiaceae bacterium
ATTCACTACAATGCTTTACGCAACCGTTCCATCAGTGGCATGGAGGTGTTTTACCGCAGTGGCCGAGGCAAGTTCATGGCTTCTAAGATTCTACACTGGATGGATGTCGAACTCAGGGGAATCAAACGCGGCATCTACTTCAGCGGCTTTAAAGTCCTGCGCGGCACAATCATGCCAGCAGTACTCGTTGAATGTGGTTATTTGAGCAATCTCACGGAATCCCGCCGCTGTGCCACGGCCGCGCATCGGCAAGATGTGGCTGAGGCCATTGCTAAAGGCATCATTGCCTCCAGATCATGAGTGCTGGAGAAACTACCTCCCTGTATGTCCGTGTGACCCCGAATGATCGGCCTTCCGAGTGGACGAATCGCGGCATGGATGAAAAAGGCCGTGAAGTGTTTTTGCTCAAGCTTGCTGCGCCGCCCGTTGATGGCAAAGCCAACGAAGCTCTGATTTGCTTCATCGCCGAGACACTAAAATGCCCTCGCTCGCAGGTTAAACTCCTACGAGGCGAGGGCAGTCGGCAGAAGGTGTTGGAGGTCCCTATTCAGGCACTCTCCAATCTTCCGGTGTGATGATTATTTTTCGATCTTCAGGAGCTCGACTTCGAAGATCAGGGTTTCGCCCGGGCCGATGTCAGCGCCTGCACCTGCGTCGCCGTAAGCGAGGTCAGATGGGATGAAGAACTTGAACTTCGAACCCACGGACATGAGCTGAAGGCCTTCGGTCCAACCTTTGATCACTTCCTGGACACCGAAGGTGATTGGCTCGCCGCGTTGGACGGAGCTGTCGAACACCTTGCCATTCACGAGTGTGCCGTGGTAGTGGACGTTCACCTTGTCGGTTGGCACTGGCTTTGCGCCTTCGCCTGGTTTGATGATTTCATATTGAAGACCAGAAGCGGTGGTCTTCACGCCTTCGCGCTTGCCATTGTCTGCGAGGAACTTGGCGCCAGCTGCCTTGATCTCACCAGCTTTGGCGGCCTGAGCTTTTTGCATTTCTGCCTGCTTGCCCTGCATGACTTTTTCAAAGGCTTCCATGGCGGCGGTCAGCTCTTCCTGCTTGTATTTGGAAGGCTTGCCTTCGAACTGGTCACGAATGGCCTGAAGGAAGTTTTCCAGGTCCACTTCGACGCCCTGCTGCTTGAAGTTGTTGGCGATGTTACCACCAATGTTGGTGCCGATGAAGTAGCTGACTTTGTCCATGGGTGCTGGTGCTGCGGGGGCTGCTGCTGTTGTTGCTGGGGTTGCGGCTTCACCAGCTGGTTTTGCTGGCTCTGTCTGGGCTGATACGGTTGAGACGACCGCAAGAGCGGCGCATGCAATGCTGAGGGTGGCTTTCATGAGTAAGGGCGCGGAGACTCGGAGAG
The DNA here is from genome assembly GCA_947463285.1 of Verrucomicrobiaceae bacterium. GTDB lineage: Bacteria > Verrucomicrobiota > Verrucomicrobiia > Verrucomicrobiales > Verrucomicrobiaceae > Prosthecobacter. Next base: position 1,370 of record CANHTV010000109.1, read on the forward strand.
ATGTGAGTAGCGGTCAACCAAAGAAAAAGGCTGCTTCTCAGGACGCAATTCTCCGCTAGTCTGGACGCCGAATGTCGAAACGTCTCTACCTCCTCGACGGCATGGCGCTACTTTATCGCGCGCATTTTGCCTTCATCAAATCTCCAATCCGTACCAGTGATGGCCTGAATACCTCAGCCCTCTACGGTTTTGCCAATACCCTGCTGGACATCATCAAGAATCAGCAGCCCACGCATCTGGCGGTGGTTTTGGACACATCGGCACCGACGCCACGTCATGAGATCTTCCCGGAGTATAAGGCTCAGCGTGAGGAGATGCCGGAGGATATTTCCAGCGCCATCCCTCAGTTGTATCGGCTTTGCGCTGCCATGCAGATCCCTCTACTGACGCGTGATGGATACGAGGCTGACGATATCATCGGCATCCTTGCCAAACGTTCGGAAGGACAGGGGATGGAGACTTTCATGGTCACTCCCGACAAAGATTTTGGCCAGTTGGTCTCTGACACGGTGAAGATTTTTAAACCAGGCCGTCAGGGGGCGGATGTGGAGATCCTCGGGTCCAAAGAAGTCTGCGAGCGCTGGGGAATCGAACGGCCTGAGCAGGTCGTGGACATCCTGGCCATCATGGGAGATGCGGTCGATAACATTCCTGGTATCCCCGGTTTTGGCGAAAAGACTGCCACCAGCCTCATCCAACAATATGGCAGTGTCGAAAACCTGATCGCCAATGCTTCCAAACTCAAAGGTAAGCAGAAGGAGAAGGTGGAGCAGAATGTGGAAAAGGCGCTGCTGTCCAAACAGCTCGCCACCATCATGCATGATGCACCTTTGGAGGTCTCCCTTGATGATCTCGCCGTCAAAGGCCACGATGATGAAGCTCTCAAGGCTCTCTTCACGGAGTTTGAATTCAATGCCCTAGGGAAACGCATTTTCGGCGAGGAATTTAAGGCTGGGCGTGGACGTCAGCTTGCCAAGGAAGCAGCTCCAGGCTCGGGAGATTTGTTCGGCATGGAGGCCCCCGAGCAGCCCGTCACATCTCCGCTAAAAACCATCGCTGATATGCCGCATCAGTATCATCAGGTAAGCACAGCGGAAGAAAGAGCGGCGCTGATCCAGGCCTTACAGCTGCAGGAGCGCTTTTGTTTCGATCTGGAGACGACCTCGCTTGATCCTCGTGACACACAGATCGTCGGCATTGCTTTTTCCTGGGCAGTCGGTGAAGGCTGGTTTGTGCTGTTTCCACGGGATCGCGCTCAGGCGGCGGCTGTTTTAAATGAATTTCGCGAGCTGCTGACCAAGGCGGGCACGGAAAAAATCGGCCACAATTTGAAGTTCGATCTCAGTGTTCTGCTCGCCCATGGGCTGGAGGTCGCTGGTCCTTATTTTGACACCATGCTGGCGCATTCCTTGATCGAGCCAGATCAGCGTCATGGCATGGATTACCTGGCTGAATCCATGCTCGGCTACACGCCGATCCCGATCAGTGCGCTGATTGGCACGGAGAAGAATGATCTCTTCAGCCAGAGCACCATGGCGGATGTCGCAGCCTCTAATCCACAGAAGATCACCGATTACGCTGCTGAGGATGCCGATGTGACTTGGCAGCTTGCTGAAAAGCTGCGCCTGCTGTTGAAGCAGTTTGGAGCAGAGCGTGTTTTTTATGAGATCGAGTGCCCCTTGTTGCCGGTTTTGACCAGCATGGAACATGAGGGCGTGGCGATTGATGTGCAGGCACTGCGTGAGTTTGGGTTGGAACTGGAAAAACGCGCCAACCATCTGCATAAACAGATTCAGGACATGGCAGGGATGCCTTTTAATCTCAATAGTCCGAAGCAACTCGGTGAAGTGCTTTTTGAGAAGCTGCGGCTCATTGAAAAACCCAAGAAAACAGCCACAGGGCAATACCAGACCAATGAGCAGGTGCTGCAATCCATGAACGGTCTGCATCCCATCATCCAGGACATTCTCGACTACAGGGAAGTCACCAAGCTAAAGAACACCTATGTCGATGCCCTGCCCGAGACCGTCTCGCGAATGACAGGGCGAATTCACACGACCTTTCATCAGCTCATGGCAGCCACCGGACGTATGGCTTCCAGTCACCCGAACCTGCAAAACATTCCCATCCGTTCTGATTCGGGGAAAGAGATCCGCAAAGCCTTTGTGCCGGGTTCTGAAGGCTGGGTGCTGCTCAGTGCCGACTACAGTCAGGTGGAGCTGCGTGTCATGGCCGCCATCAGTGAAGACCCGGCGATGATCGAGGCCTTCCAAAATGGTTTGGACATTCATCAGGCAACAGCAGCGCGTGTCTATGGGGTGCCGCTGGATGGCGTGCTGCCAGAGATGCGCCGCACGGCCAAGATGGTGAATTTCGGCATCATCTATGGCATCAGCGCCTTTGGTTTGTCGCAAAGGCTGGGTATCCCGCGTGGTGAAGCCGCACAGATCATTGAAAACTACTTCAAGCAATTCCCCGGCGTGCATCGGTACATGGAGCAGATCGTCGCAGACGCAAAAAAGTACGGTTACGTCGAAACCATCACAGGTCGTCGTCGTTACATCCGTGACATCGCAAGCGGCAATGCCACCGTGCGTGGCGGAGCTGAGCGAATGGCCATGAACACACCGATCCAAGGTACGGCCGCTGACATGATCAAGCTGGCCATGATCAACGTCGCCAAAGCTCTCAGACAGGCGGGTTTGAAAACCAAGATGCTACTTCAGGTCCATGATGAACTTCTTTTCGAGGTCCCTCTGGCTGAGGTCGAGCAGGCAAAAGCCATCATTCTTGCAGAAATGCGCAATGCCTTGCCCCTCGGTGACGTGCCGGTGGATGTCGAGGCGGGGACAGGCATGAACTGGCTGGAGGCCCATTAATTCAATATGAGAGTGCTATTAATCGATGAAGACGGCCGTCCAGAAGTGCTCGAAGGCAGCTTCGGTGAGGAATTGACGCTCATCGCGGTCCTCACCCAGGCCGCTCTGGCGGCACTGGATGAATCCGCCTTCCATGCTCGCCAGCCAAAGTCGGAGAGTGTTCAGATGATGCTGGGAGAAAACTGCGTCACTCTGCTCCGCCTGCCTGAATCTCGTTGGCTACGTTTCGAGCATGGAAATGACATTTCAATCAATGAACTCCAGCAATGGGCTCTGCAAAAGATCGCTCCTGAAGCCGAAGTCAAAGCTCCATCAGCACACGTCACGACACTGATGGAGGCTCTGAATGTCACCACACTTTGAGGCCGTCGATCATCGGTCGGATAGCTCGACGAAAGTCGAAGAACATCTTGACCAACGTCAGGTCATTCTGATAGTGAAAATTCCCTCGCTGCACTTGGCGCGGGCAAGTCCTTCAGCCCCACGCAATCCACGGCACTATGGCCGGTTCTAAAAAAACAGTCCCAGGAAAAAAAAGCGTCAAGGCTGCTGCCAAAACCAAAGCAGTCTCTACACCTGCGCCCGTGCCCCCTTCTGAGCCGCCTATAAAAAGGAAACGTGGACGTCCTCGTATTCATCCGATTATCGAAAAGAATGCTCAGCCCCTGACCACCGCTGATGGCTTGCTGACCAAACGTCGTCGTGGCCGTCCGCCCAAAAATGGTTACGCAGCCGTTCAGGCCGTGACGGTTTATGATGACATTAAGGCTCCTGAGATTCAGTCGCGAATCCGCAACTTGATCCGACTGGCCAAGGAGCAGGATCATCTGACATGGGATGATGTGAACGAAGCGCTACCCAGTGGCATCGTCACCGTCGATCTGATGGATGAGGTGCTCACCCGCCTGCGCTCTTTGGAGATCAAAATCAATGACGAAGGTGCGGATGATGGCCGGTTGCTCACGAGCACGACCAAAGCCCTCGCCGCTGCGGCTGGAACAGAAGAGGCCCAGGCCGCTGCGGCTGAAGCCTCCAAATCGGACACCATGGACGACCCCGTCCGCATGTATCTGCGTCAGATGGGGCAGGTGCCACTGCTGACTCGCGAGCAGGAAATCCAAATCTCCAAGCGCATCGAAAAAGCGGAAACCGGACTGCTGCTCTGTCTGCAAAACGTGGGCTTCGTGGCCGAGAGCTATCTGCACTTTGCGCAGAATCTCATGGATGGACTGGAGCGCTTTGATCGTCTGGTCATTGATCGCAAAGCTGAAGAGCGTGACAGTTACTTCAAAAAACTCCCGCCTCTTATCAATCAAGCCCGAGATGCTTACGATAAGTGTCGTGCCTTCTACAAGGCCATCCAGACGGCAACCGGGAAAAAGCTCGAAACCACCACGGAAAGCTTCAACACCTCTCGCACGGCGTTTTTCAAGCACAGCGCCAAGTTCTTCTTCAAGCAGAAGATCAACGAGGACTTTGTCGGACTGATTCAGAAAAAGCTCGAAGAACTTACGGCTCTCCAGGCTGAGATCAAAGCCCATCCACGCAGCCAGGAGCCTAGTGAAAACTTGCTTAAATTCGAACTGAATGCTTGGCAGACAGCCGAAGGGTATCGTCAGATCGCTGCTGAAGCCCATCAATGCGTCACCGAGTCCACGAAAGCCAAGACGGAGATGATTGAGGCCAACCTTCGCCTCGTCATTTCGATTGCCAAAAAGTACACCAACCGTGGTCTTTCCTTCCTGGACTTGATTCAAGAGGGCAACATGGGCCTCATGAGGGCGGTGGAGAAGTTTGAGTACCGCCGTGGTTACAAATTTTCCACCTATGCCACCTGGTGGATTCGGCAGGCCATCACGCGCAGCATTGCTGATCAGGCTCGCACCATCCGCATCCCGGTTCACATGATCGAGACGATCAACAAGCTGATGCGTGTGCATAAGCAACTCATCCAGGAGCTTGGGCGAGATCCAACCCCAGACGAGATCGCTGAAGAAATTCATCTGCCCGTCGAGCGTGTGAATGCGGTGCTGCGCATGGCCCAGCAGCCAGTATCCATGCAGGCGAAAGTCGGCGAAGGTGATGGCGATACGGAGTTCGGTGACTTCATCGAAGACAAAGAGGCTCGTGATCCCATGGAACTAACGGCCATGAATCTCCTGCGCGACAAGCTCAAGGACGTTTTGGATACCTTAAATCCTCGTGAGCGTGAAGTGCTAGAGCAGCGTTTTGGTTTAGTCGATGGCGCAGGCCGCACTTTGGAAGAAGTCGGTAAACAGTTCCAGGTCACTCGTGAGCGTATTCGTCAGATCGAAGCCAAAGCTCTGCGCAAACTCCGACACCCAACTCGCATCCGCAAACTGGGGGGATTCTTTGGCGCATCATAAACTGAAGCCTTTCAATAGCGTCAGCTCACCAGCGGAATTGAGGAAAACCAACGCTATCATGCCATTCATGTGGTTTCCCAATGCTGGTGTTTTTAGTGATGTATCCTTTTGTTTGATCTGTGGTCACATTCTGAGCTTTCCTGCTCTTGCAGTCGGTGCGGTAGCGGGCGAGTAGCATGGTTATGTTGTTGTCCCAAGTTTCTGATTCTTCTTTGGTTTTACATTCATGGCTTGTGCGCATTCCCGAGGTGCTGGAGGCTGTTGCGCAGGAGGTTTTGAAGCGGCTAGGAGCGGTGGTGCATACGCGTCTTGGGACGGATTATTATTTGATCAAGACAGCGACGCCGAATTTGGTAAAGGACTCTGAGGTGGCGAAGTTTGTGCGCTGGAATCTGCCTATGGATCATACTTGGCCCTGTAACGCCCAGAAGATGGATGGATTCATCGAAAAGGCTGCGCAAACGTTGGTGAAGAAGTTTGCTCCCCGCCAGCCTCAAGGTTTGTTCATAGGGCAGTTGAATCCGACCTCACCGGACAAATACTACAAAGGATTGGCTTCCAATTTGCGAGGGCGGGCTTTGCAGCTGTTTCCTAATCTGCCCGCGGCGACGGTGGAAGCTCAAGATGCGACAAGGGAGACGCTGTTTTGCTTGGTCGGTAAAGAAGGGCTTTATTGCGGGATGCAGAGCCCTCGTGCCAGTAATGGACTGTATGCAGGTGGAAGCAAATTTATCGACCAAGATGCTCCAGAAACCATCAGCCGTGCTGGGGCGAAGGTCGCAGAGGCTTTGCATTATTTGCGTCTGCATCGTCAACCGCTGTCGCCAGGCAGCCACTGGCTGGAGCTGGGGGCCTGCCCAGGTGGTATGACTTCAGAGCTGCTGGCACGGGAACAAAGGGTGACGGCGATAGATCGTGCACCGCTGGATGTGCGACTGAATGGAAGGGCTGGGCTGAAGTTTGTTCATGCGGATGTGGCGCTGTATGAGCCGACACAGAATACATTCTTTGATGCGCTTTTGTGTGATATGAACGGACCTCCGGATGACTCGATTCAGCAGGTGATTCGTCTTTCGCATTCGCTTAGGTCTGGTGGTTTGGTGGTATTCACCTTGAAGCTGCCGCGCGTGGACAACGTGGATGATGCCTGCGCGATTTTTCGCAAGACTGTAAAAAAGGCGCAGCAAGCAGGGTTGTTGCTACTGGCGCAGACTCATCTGACCTATAACCGTCACGAATTGACGCTGTTTTTTGAACGCTTGGTGGATTGAAGCCAAGCAGGTCCGTTTGGCGTATTCTATAGGCATCAACGCAATCCTTTCTTGCCGTGCCGCTCATCCCGCTCATTCTCACGGCTCCATGCGCGTTCTGCTCACCACCACCAGTTATCAAGATACCCCCGGCGACCATCATGCTTTGCTCGAAGCTCAAGGTTATGACATCCATCGTGAGCGAGGTCCACTGCCTGAAAGCCGTATGTTGGAGCTGGCAGGTGACTTTGATGCCTTCCTTTGCGGCGATGATGAAATCACGAAAGCGGTCCTCGATAAGGCATTGCCCCGTCTGCGAGTAATCAGCAAATACGGTATTGGTCTGGATAAGATCGACGTCACTGAATGTACAGAACGTAAATTGCCGGTGTTGTTCACGCCGGGTGTGAATCACACGACAGTGGCCGAGCATACTTTTTGCCTGCTTCTGGCCTTGGTGCGCAATCTGGTGGACAGCGCAAACGCGGTGCGTGCAGGTCAATGGAAGCGCGTGACGGGCAATGAGATTTGGAACAAGAAGATCGGCATTGTTGGCTTAGGGCGCATTGGACAGGAAGTCGCCAAACGGGCGTTAGCCTTCGGCATGGAAGTTCACGGCATGGACCTCTACTGGCCCGAGGCTTTCACCAAGGATCATGCAGTGACAAGGCATGAATCGATCGAGAGCTTGATCGCTGCGGTGGATGTGCTGAGTCTTCATGCCAATCTGAGCGAAAGCACACGGCACTTGGTGCGTGCTGACCGCATCGCATTGGCCAAGCCCGGCCTGCTGGTGGTGAACACCTCGCGTGCAGAGCTGGTGCACATGCCGGACATGATCGCTGCGCTGAACGCGGGGCAGGTCGGTGGCTATGCCACAGATGTGCTGGATGAGGAGCCACCACCAGCGGATCATCCGTTGCTGAATCATCCCAAGGCCCTGATCACGCCTCACATCGGCAGCCGCACTTATGAGAGCGTCCCACGCCAGGCCATGCGTGCCACTTTAAATCTGGTGAACTACCTCAGTGGCGCGGCTGACGTGATCCAGGCTAACAAGTTTTAATCTGCTGTCCGCTCTCATGCCCAAACATCTTCATTTCATCGGCATCTGTGGCACAGCCATGGGGTCCACGGCTGTGGCGCTTCGTCAGCTGGGTTACACCATCTCAGGCTCGGATCAGAAAGTCTATCCGCCCATGTCTGACGTGCTGCGTCAAGCCGGCATCACTCTGACGGAAGGCTATCACCCAGAAAACCTGCCGCCTTCTGCGGATCTTTACGTCGTGGGTAATGCCATCTCTCGTGGTAATGAGGAGTTGGAGACTTTGCTGGAGCGCAAGCTGCCGTATGTCTCCATGGCTGAGCTTTTAAAGCGAGAAATTATCCAGGGGAAACGCAGCTTTGTCGTCAGCGGCACCCATGGGAAAACCACCACCACCACCATGCTGGCGTGGATCTTTGAAAATGCGGGCAAAAACCCAGGCTTCATGATCGGCGGCGTGCCGGAAAACTTCGCTAGTGGCGCGCGCTTCACGCACAGCGACCTTTTTGTCATTGAGGGCGATGAGTATGACACGGCCTACTTTGACAAACGCAGCAAGTTCCTTCACTACCTGCCTGAGTGTGCCATCGTGAATAACATCGAGTTTGATCACGCGGACATTTTTCGTGATTTGAGCGACATCCTGCTGACCTTTCAAAGACTGCTCAACAGCGTGCCTCGCAACGGCCTTGTGCTGCTGAATGGCGACGATGAAAACTGCCTGTCACTGAAAA
>CANHTV010000110.1 GCA_947463285.1 Verrucomicrobiaceae bacterium
CAGCAGCGATGGTGTGAATGCCGTGCGCACCATCCGTGAATTTGACAACCGCATCACCGCGCCTGTGCATGGCTTTGCCGATGCCGAAGATTACTGGGCACGGGCGAGTGCGCTGCCACATCTGGCTCAGATCCAGATTTCGAGCCTGCTGCTGAGCGCCAAGGATGACCCACTTCTGGGAGAGGCCTCCTTTCCCGAGGACATCGCCAGGCACAGCCCCCACTTTCATCTTGAGGCTCCCGCTCACGGCGGGCATGTCGGCTTCCTGGACTTCCAGGCAGGCTTGCAGCCTTGGTCTGAGAGACGTGTGCGGATGTTTCTCGACAATCTCGGGCTGTAAGGATAGGACCTGCGCTCTCGTTCCATTCCATCCATGAAGAAATCCCTTCTCCTCCTCGCGTTCATCGCCGCCTCCGTCTTCGGAGCCACCATCCCAGACACCGCCAAGGTCGGCCAGTTTTACGCTGGTTGCCAGGCTTACAGCTTCCGTCTTTATACCGTGTTTCAAGCCATCGAAAAAACAGCTGAAGCAGGTGGCAAAACGATCGAGTTTTACCCTGGTCAGAAGTACGACGAAACCGCCAAGTGGGATCACAACGCCACGCCTGAAATGATCACTGCTGTCAAAGCCAAGCTGGCTGAAAAAGGCCTTACCGCTGTCGGCTTCGGAGTCATCAAGCTGGGTAAAGATGCAGCTGCTGATCGCAAGGTGTTCGAGTTTTGCAAAACCATGGGTATCGGCGTCGTCATCTCCGAGCCAGATGTAGCCGGCATGGACGGCATCGAAGCTCTGGTGAAGGAATTCGACATCAAGATGGCGATCCACAACCATCCAAAACGCCCGCTGGATCGCGGCTACCTTTTCTGGGACCCAAATTATGTTCTGGATCTGGTCAAAAATCGCGACCCTCGCATGGGTGCCTGCGCAGACGTTGGTCACTGGGTCCGCAGCGGACTCGATCCCGTGGATTGCATCAAGATTCTCAAAGGCCGCATCTTCGACAGTCACATGAAGGACCTGAATGCCTTCGGTGAAGTCAAGGCGCACGATCTTCCCTTTGGTCAAGGCAAGAGCAACATCGCCGGCATCATGGCGGAATATCACGCGCAGGGTTATCCTGGCCCGCTGCATTGCGAATACGAACACAACTGGGAAACCAGCGTGCCGGAGATCGCCAAGTGCATGGAGTTCGTGAAGAACTGGAAACCCGCCAACTGATGCGCACTCTCTAGATAACAGCCCGCAGGCTCAAACCTGCGGGTTTTTTGTGTCTATCGACCCGACGCCGGCAGGAATTGCACTGCATCGGCGATGACCACTTTATCGGGCTCTGTGCCATCATTCGACACTCGCACCCAGCCTGACTTGCCCGCTTCAAAACGAAACGTCCCAAGCGTGCGGAAGAGTCGGTCATGCGAGGGTTCATCCTGCTGATTGATCCGCATTGTCGTGTCACCCTCCGCATGATGAATCGTCACCGGAGCCTTCGTCGAGCGCCGCACATTGTAGCAATGCGCCAGCCGCACCTCATACCAGCCAGCTTTCGGCAGATCGGGAGTGAAGGTCACAGACTTGCTCCCCTTCCCTGCCTTCATGTCATGCAGATAACCGAGCCCGACATACGGCGGCGTGTGCGTGGAATACTGCCACTCGCCCACCAGCGCCGCCGCCGTTTCATCCACCACAATGCCTGGCAGTAATGCCGCATCAGCCACGATGAACTTCACCATCTCCGGCCGATCCACCTCGCCGGGTGGATGGATGTTCGGGAGGGCTTGGGGATGTGGTTTGAGCGACTCCGCAGCCAGAGCAGCAGTGATGAGTAGGAGGTGAAAACGCATCTTACATGGTGAGCTTGAGCCTCTTCACTGCAAATGGGAACTGGAGCGCGGAGAGTCCTGGAGTGCTCCCGTCCTCTAGAGCTTTCCCAGGCCAAGGGACCTACGAAAGGGCCGGAGGCCCGGCGTACTCCAAGACGCTACTGCGAATACTTGGCTGCCTTCTCGTTCAGCAAATAGCCGAGCAGATCCATGAAGGTGGCTTCATCCAGTGTCTGCCCAAACGTTGGCGGCATCAGCGAGAGCGGCGTGACCTCCGTCTTCTCGATGTCCTTCTTCGAGATGCGGTGTTCTTTGCCTGCGGCATCGGCGAGCAGATGGATCTGGCCGAGTTCAGCTTTCATGAATCCGGCGAAGGTGCTGCCGTCCTTCATCGTCAGCGTGTGCAGATGGAAGTGGGCATCGACGTTGCGGTTTGGGTCCAGGATGTCCTCGCAGAGTCGCTCGAGGCCCCGCGCGCCGATGCCATCAAGCTGCGGGCCGATGAGGCCGCCTTCGCCTTTGATCTGATGGCAGGTGGCGCAGTTCATCTTGAAGACGTTGGAGCCGATTTCGAGGTCAGGCTTGGCTTTGGCAAAGGCGGAGACGCGGCTGGCGATGAGCGTGTCGAGCTGCTTCCTCTGCTCGGGTGAAATCGGGAGCGGTGGTGGTGCGGGACGCGGTGGCAGATAGGCGGCGAGCTTTTCACGCAAGGCAGCAGGTGCGCTGTGCTGGAGCATCGTGGCGAGCTGCTTCAAAGCCTCGCGTGTCGTGTCCTCCGTCTGGAAGTCATTCACGCTGACCAGCGCAGGCTCAATGCGTGTGACGCCAAGCCACGCGTAGGCCTTGCCATCATCGCCATCCACGATCTCCAGTCGCACGGCTTTGCCGACATGCTTCGAGAGATCGACTTCGACGCGCTGGCAGACATCATCACGCGGCGGGAAGGCGCTGGCGAGTGTCTCGCCCGACTTCGCCTCGACGACACGGACGAGGTTCTTATCATGCGCCTCTGCTTTCGGGAAACCTCGATGCCCATTGATCCAAAGCGCGAGCTTCGCCGGAGCGGGGAAGTCTTTGGAGCGCAAAACACCCGTGCGGCTCTCTTCCTCACCACCACCCGCAGCCATGCTCTGGAGCACCTGCACCTCCGTGCCATCCGCACACTTGCGTGTCTTGAGCGACCAAACCGGTGGCTTTGCCGCTGGAACCAGCGTCCAAACAGGCTCTGGCTTCTTCGCGCTCGCCGCGAGCATCTCCTGCGCTAGTTCCTGTGCCCAGGTCAGCAGCTCCGGCGGTGGTGGAGTGCCACGCTCGCTGAAGCCATCGGAGATGGCTTGAAGGGACTCGATGGCATCACGTTGACGGGTTTTGGCTAAACGAATGACTTGGGGCAACTGCGCTGCGTCGGCAAAGCGCGCGATGTGAGTCAATCTGGCTGCCGTGACTTCGGAGCCGCCTTCCAAACGCCAGAGCATGAAAGCAGCGGCTTCTGCTGTGGGAACGGCAATAGCTATTTGCGAGACGAGATCATCGGCATCGGAAGAGAGATGATCGAAGGCACCTTTGAGTTTCAGGTGATCACGAATGGCGATGCTGAAGGCGAGTTGCAGGCTGACATCTTCTCGTAGCGTTGCCCGTGCTGTAGCTAGCAAAACGGGTAGAGCTTCCAGCGTGGGTTCGTCCTGGAGGCTTGCGAGGGCTGCTCGCTGTGTGAAGGCCGATTTGCTTTTCAAAGCAGTACGCCAATTCGAAACATCGAGTTGTGGAGCCGGTTGGCGTTTGAAGATGCCTGAACTCTTCACCACCCGCCAGATCCTCCCGCGTTCCTTGTCACGTCCTGGATGCTCCAGCGGCACTTCGTAGTGGCCGATGATCTTGTTGTAGAAGTCGGCGATGTAGAGGACGTTGTCGGGGCCGAGCTGGAGATCGACGGGGCGGAACCAGGGGTCATCGCTAGTGAGGAAGTCGGGCTTCTCGTTCGCCTTCGGGGTGCTGCCGGTGAAGGTGACATGGTCGTGGTTCACCTTCGAGGTGACGACGTTGCCGACGAAGGTGTGGTCGTCCCACTCGGGGCCCCAGACACCACCGTCGATATAAACGATGCCGCAGATGCCGGTGCTGCCGTGCGTATGCTGGCACATGACGGGCGCGAAGCCGAGCCCATCATGCGGTTTACCAAAGCTCGGGTAATGCGCGCCGCGGATGAGCTGGTAGATCGGTGAGCTGTGGCAGTCGGCGCTGTAGAGATGGCCGTAGCGATCCCAGCAGAGGCCGAAGGGATTTACCTGGCCGTGGGTCCAGGGTTCGACGCGGGAACCATCAGGCCGGAAGCGGAAGACATTGCCGCTGTGGAGTTGGAGCGTGCTGCCGTCCTTCGCTTTGAAGTGGCTGGTGTTATTAAACCCATGCGTCGCATACACCCAGCCATCCAGGCCGAGGCGGAAGCTGCTGCACATGCCGTGGGTGTCTTTTTCATAACCGAGCGGGCCGAAGATCACTTCGCGGACATCGGCTTTGTCATCACCATCGCTGTCAGCGAAGTACCAGATGTTCGGGATGCTCCAGGCAATGCAACCAGCTTTGTGCTCGGGCTTGTGCCAGGGCAGCACGCCCGTGGGTATGTTCAGGCCGTCGGCGAAGTCGGTGACTTTGTCGGCTTTGCCATCGCCGTCGGAATCTTCGAGGATCTTGATGGCATCACGGCTGTTTTTGACGCGAGTTCCCTGCGCATCGGACCAACGGGATTTGTCGGCAGCGTAAGGGTACTCGACGGTGGAGGAGACCCACAGACGACCGCGCGCATCGAAGGCGATGTTGATCGGCTTGTTGATCATCGGCTCACTGGCGAAGAGCTGGACCTCAAAACCCGGCGGAACGTGCAGCGCCGCGCGTTCCTGCTCAGGCGTGAGCGCTGACGTCTCGCGGACGAGGCGCGAGTCAGGCTCGGCTGCCACAAGTGGAGGCAGCATTAAAAGAAAGGCGAGGCAGCGTTTCATAAGTAGCATCCTCATGAATACGCTCAGAAACAGTAAGATTTGTGTGATGCACTTTAAGGCAGGTTGGTGCCTTGTGACTCTGTCGCTGCGCCGCTCTCAGCTTTCAAGTTTTTGACGACGCGATCAATACCCATTTTGGCAAAGTCGCTGCCAGTGTACATGTATTTCGCCTTGAGATACCAGGCAAGAGCTGAGCCTGACTGCTTGCGCTCCTCATGCTGTTTGGCCTTTTCGATGGCGCTGACGAATTCACTGGCTTTGACGCTAAGGTTGGAGCGCATCTTGGTGACTTCCTGGTCTTCGGGAAAACGTTCATAAACTTTCTCCACAGCTTCCCAAGCCCCGAAGGAGTTACCCGTGCGCGATTGCTCTTCCGCGAGTTTGACGACCATGGTGACCTCCGTGACATCAGAGACGACTTTAGCGATCTGTTCCTGCCGAGCTGGATCATTGATGGCGGCGGCAAAGAAGCGGCCCTGCTGCTCAAAAATCTGCCGGAACGCCCGCTGGCTGAGCAGACGATCTAGGTCGAGCAGAGACTGGGCCTGCACATCGCTGCTTTGACCGACGAATTCTGAAAGCGTGCGCAGTTTGGGGTTCGTTGGCCAGATGGTGGTGGCTTCTTTCATGGCGGCGGCGTAGGCCACTTGATCGCCCTTCTGCATGGCGGCTTTGGCGTTGATGAGATGCATGTCCGTCACCGTGCGCGCGGTTTCGATGGCGGCCTGAGGTTTGGAAAAATCGAAGTCCTTGGAGTTTTTTCGCAGCTTCATGACAAGCTCCTCAGCTAGGCCGAAATCCTTCATCTCCAGGGCATTGATCAGCTGATTGCCATCACGCACGTAGTCCAAAACTTTCAGCTTTTCAGACATGGGCAGGCGGCGCACTCGTGGCAGATATTCACCGATGCCAAAAGCCTCCATGAGACGGTTGCTAGCGCTTTGGTAATCCTGACGAAGCACGAGTTGATCAAAGGCGACGACGGCCTCATCCACGCCGCGAATGGCTTCGGAGGAAAAGCTGTCAACCAGGCTGACGGTGGGTGGCACACCGAGACTTGCTGAGAAAGCTTTTTTCAGGTCTGAATTGTCATCCAGTTGGAGCACGCTGTCGCCGTCCTTGAACATGTGCGGGTAGAGGCGGCAGGAGATGAGAGCATGCTCAAAACGACGCTGCATGAAGAGCTGCAAAATGAGTGCCTGAAACTGCACCTTGCTGGTCACTTCAGAGAGCCCGATGGCGGTCTCATTGAGCTTTTTTCGAGCCTCAATTTCGGCCATCTCTTTGACGTAACCGGAGATGCGCCCGATGGAGGCTGCTGTGGCCTGCTTTTGCGCATTGCCTGCCGCATTGCCGCCCTTGGTTCCATTGCCCGGCGCGGGTGCCATTTCATTGTTGGACATGGCGACTTCATTGTTCCACTCCAGCTGCTTGCGACGAAGGTTCATGGCGTTATTGGCTGCTGTTAGGTTATTCACCTTCTTGTGGGACAGCCAGACATCATAAACACCATTGGCGATCGTGTTACAGATGCCGGCGTCGATTTTGAAGGAACCCGCCTCTGGCAGCAAAGCAAAGGCCATTGACACACTTGGACCTCCGGGATCACCATCGCCCGTGCTTTTGCGGGAAGGGGAGAGGAGCTGGATGATCTGAGCAATGAGATCGCGGTAGGCCTGATCTTCTGCGCCATTGGCCTCAGGCGTGGCGAGATAAATCTCGAACTTGGAGCGCATCAGGCGGTTGTTGTTCACATTCCACATCTTGCCATCCCAGGTCACCGTCTCGCTGCCGGAATCGACGTGCGGCAGTGCTCCGCCAAACATGGAGTTTTGTGAAGAAGACTGACCGCCTCCGCCATTGGAGTTTCCGCCGCCGTTGCTGCCGGACGATGAACCACCTCCCGAGGCGGGGGCAGGCATGGGCGCAGGCAGCACCTGGGCGAAAACAGTGATTGGAGCCAGAAGGCAGCCGATTTGAACGAGCATTTTTTTCATGGCAGGATCAGGCTTTGAGGAGTTGCATGACTTCGAGGATGCCGGTTTCCAGCACGCGGACTTTGAAAACGTAGCGCTGACCGCGTTGGATGTTAGCCTCCAAGCTCGCAGGCACGAGGACTGGCACGAATGAGCCGCCGCTGGTGACTTGCACGCTGAATAGGCGGTCGCTGCCCTTCCAGCTGTCCAGCCGGTTATCAATCGTGCCTTCGACTTTATAAATGTTGCCACTGAGCGCGTTCGAGCCATCAAGATACTCCTCAGTGCTCAGCGTGGTGAGACCAGTGAGTGGATCGACGCCACGGTTTAACAAAGACCATCCGCCGATGATGATGCCCGCCAACAGGGCGAGCATGGAGATGAGATGGGCGGGTTTAAGCCCGGATTGAGCGCGTCTAGCCATGATTTAAGGGGGGATTTAACCAGTGAATGTAGCGGTCAGACGAGGGCGCGGCAACTCTGCCTTCTCAGGTTAGGAGCTTTGTCTGTGGGAAAAACACCTTGCCGCACTAGTCAAAGCGTGTTCTCTGAGCCGCTAACCCCACCCCAATCTACTGAATCACATGAGCGAGCGTCGCGTCGTCATCACCGGCATCGGTGTCGTAACTCCCCTTGGCAATAACAAGGATGACTTCTGGAAGAATCTTATCGCCGGCAAGAGCGGCATCCGTCGCATCCAAAGCATGGACACCACTGCTTATGACTGCAAAATCGCAGGTGAAGTGGTGGACTTTGATCCGACGCCTTTCTTCAACAATCACAAGGAAGCTCGCCGCGCTGATCGCTTTTTCCAGCTCGGCATGGCTGCCTCAAAGATGGCGGTCAAGGACAGTGGTTTGAATCCTGACAGCCTGGACCTGCACCGTATCGGCGTCATGGTCGGCAGCGGTATCGGTGGTCTTAGCACCATCGAGACCCAGTATGAGATCCTTCTAAACAAAGGCCCAGGACGCGTTTCCCCCTTCCTCATCCCGATGATGATCACCAACATCGCGACGGGCATGATCGCCACCGAGTTTGGCTTCATGGGGCCCAACATGTGCATCACCACCGCCTGCGCGACGTCGAACAACAACATCGGTGAAGCCTGGCGCATCATCAAATTTGGTGATGCTGACGCTATCGTCTGCGGTGGCTCTGAGGCCTCCATCCGTCCTTGCGGTTTGTCCGGCTTTGCCAACATGAAGGCACTTTCCCTGCGCAATGATGACCCTGAGCACGCCTCCCGCCCCTGGGATACTGGCCGTGACGGCTTCGTCATGGGCGAAGGCGCAGGCGTGGTCGTGATCGAGGAGCTTGAGCACGCCAAAAAACGCGGCGCGACAATTTATGCCGAACTGGCTGGTTACGGCGTCACCGCGGATGCCTACCATCTCACAGCTCCGCATCCTGAAGGTCTGGGCGCGGCACGTTGCATGGAAATGGCACTCCGCCATGCCAAGCTGAACCCGAACGAGGTCAGCTACGTCAATGCCCACGCTACCTCCACACCAGTGGGAGATCTTTGCGAGCTACGCGCCATCAAACGCACGTTCGGTGAATACGCGCAGAAAGGGTTGCTCGTCTCAGGCACGAAGTCCATGACCGGCCACCTTCTCGGTGCCGCTGGTGGTATCGAGCTCGCGGCATCCATCCTCGCCCTGCGTGACCAGATTGTGCCGCCGACCATCAACGTCGAAAACCTCGACCCTGAGGTGGACGTGGACATCGTGGCCAATACAGCCCGTCCGGCCAAGCTTACCGCCGCTCTCAGCAACAGCTTCGGCTTCGGTGGTCACAACTCCGCCTTGCTGGTGAAGAAGTTTGAAGGCTGATCAGCGGACCCAGATTTCGCGGTCACTAGCGTCCATTTCGGCTTCCCAAGCTTTGAGTCTAGCTTTCAGATCCCCCAGAATCTGCGGCTTTTGGTAGCCGAGATTGGTGCGCTCGCTGATATCGGCTTCGAGATCAAAAAGCAGGTCCATGGTGTTGCCGTCATTGAGATACTTCCAGCGTCCGTGACGGATGGCTTTCTGCTTGCGGTTGGTGCGGTCCATGCGCCAGAAAAAGGTTCGCTCGACGGGCGCTGACACACCTGTAATGAGGGGTGTCAGGTCCATGCCATCCAGCGGTTTTTCTTTCGGTAGAGGAACAGAGGCTGCGGCCAGAAATGTCGCATGCAGGTCCATGGTGATGGCAGGCTGATGAGTGACCTTACCCTTGGGGTATTTTGCCGGCCAGCGCATGACACATGGCACGCGGATACCACCTTCCCAAAGGGTCGCTTTGTGGTGAAACAACGGCGCATTGCGGCTGAGTCGCTCACCGCCATTGTCACTGCTGAAAACCACCAGCGTGTTATTACTCACACCCTGCCTGTCCAGTTCGTCCAAAATCTGGCCGACACCCAGATCAATGCGTTCAACCATGGACTTATAAATCTGTCTCGTTCCGTGATGCATGGTCTCCTTCGTGACCATGGGCGATTCCGGGGCATCTGGCGCCTGCCAAGGGGCATGCACGGCCAGATGTGGCACATACATAAAGAATGGCTTCCCCTCATGCTTACGGATGAATTCCACCGCGCGCTCATTGATCAAATCCGTGAGATAACCCTGCCTTTTCACGGGCTTCAATCCATCACGCAGCGCGTAGGTGCCGTCATAATAAGTGTGCTTGTAAAAGTCTGCATGGCCCAAAAGCTCACCAAAGTATTCGTCGAAACCGCGATGAATCGGGTTGTATTCGTCTTTGAAGCCTTGGTGCCATTTCCCAAAGATCCCCGTGGCGTAGCCAGCGATTTTTAGCCGCTGCGCCAGAGTCGTTTCGGTCAAAGGCAGGCCAAGCCC
>CANHTV010000111.1 GCA_947463285.1 Verrucomicrobiaceae bacterium
CGCCACCTGTCGAAGCTCTGCTGCGTGAACAAGTCGGCAAGGGGCATTTCTCGAATGTCGATGATGCCTTGGAGAATGCGGTGAAGACCGTCTTTGGTCGTCGGGCGTCCGCACCACTCGAATCCTTGCTCGACGAGGCTCTATCGCATCCAGGAAATCGCATCCCTCTCTCCCAACTGCGACCCAAGAATGCATGAAAACGGTGGTCTTCAATCCCGTGGCCGTGGATGACTTGGAGGCGATCGTGGAGTACATCTCGCAGGATAATAGCGTGGCGGCTGAGGCAGTGCGGCGTGACATTCTCGACAACGCTGAAGGTCTCGCTGACGAGCCGGGATTGGGTGTTCGCCCCCGTTTCAGTGCTCCACGTTTTGGGGGTATCAGGTATCTGCCCTGCGAACGGTATCCTAACTATCTCTTGTTCTGCCGAGAGCTCGGTGAAGAAATTGAAGTCTTAAGAATCATCCACGGTGCCAGAAACCTTCCAGCCCTTTTCGAGTAACTGTGTATTGGCAGGGCAATGAATGTATTTTCAGCCATTTTCCTGCCTTCATTCTTCTGCCAATCTGCTTTGGATGCTTCCGGCGAGTCTGGAGATCTGAGCGCCTAAAATTATTTAGACAAACATCACGCCGTGCTGCGTCCTCCTGGTGACACGATGCTCACTGCCCGCCAGATCTCCGAACTCTACGATGCTCACGCGGCGGGCTTGTTTCATTACATCGTGGGCATTCTGAAATCAGAGGCCGAGGCGAAGGATCTGCTTCAGGAGCTGTTCCTAAAGCTTCAGCATCAAGGGCTGCCCAGCGTGGAAAGTGAGCGGGCTTGGCTGACTCGGCTGGCGCACAACCTGACGCTCGACTGGCTCCGTCGTCACCACAGTCGCCGCAGCGCGGAAGAACGCAGCGCCTCAGAGCCGCAGCCTCTTTTTCAAAGCGAGGCCGATCCCGACACCGCCGAGTTCGCGCTGCGGGTGCAGGCGGCCTTGGATGAACTGCCGCCCGAGCAGCGCAGTGTCGCGCATCTGAAGCTTTGGCAGGGACTCACCTTTGAAGAGATCGCGGCAGCCCAGGGAATCCCGCTGAACACCGCTGCCAGCCGCTACCGCTACGCCATTGAGAAACTGCGTTCGCTCCTGCGTCCGCTCTACGACGAAATCCAGCCATGAAAGTCGACCTCGAAGCCCAACTCTCATCGCTCCAGCTCCAGCCGCTGCCGCCGGAGTGGCGTGAGGAAATGCTCTCCCGCTTGCAGAGCGTTCCGCCCCAGATCCGGCGGGCTCCTCCACGCTGGCTTGCGGTTGGCTGGGGGCTCGCCTGGGCAGCCGTCATTGTGCTGCATTTCACCACGCCAGCAGCCTCAGATCCGGCGGCACCCGTTCCAGCTCTGAATGCGGATGCCATGCTCCAGCGTGCCGAGCTCATGCAGTCCCTCCTCGCTTTAAAATAACCCACCTCCTCACCCCATGACCTCACTCCTTCACCACCGCTGGTTTCGCCTTCTTCTGTGGATACTCATCACCTTAATCACCCTCTGGGTCCTGCTGGCTGTCGTGCTGAACTGGACGGGGCAGCGTCGTTGGTTACGCCTGAACGCTGAACTCAATGCCGAAGGTGAAACGCTCGATTTCATGAACCTCCTGCCACCGCCCATCGCAGATGCGCAGAACTTCGCTGCCATTGAGCCGCTGAATGGCATTCGTCTCGCGCCTGGAGACAGCCCTGCGGCCAAGGCTGCTCAGGCAAAGCGCGACGCCATCGATAAGTCCTGCCAGTTCCTTCGTGATAAAAGAGTGAGTCAGTCGCTCACGTTTGATGGGCTGAGGAAGGCACAGCCGCCAGACCTGGCTACAATCATCACGGCGCTGCGTGAACAGAAGCAGCTCGCACTTCCCCCCGATGCTGATGCCAAATCGCTGCGACAAGCCCTGGAGCAGCACCTGCCCATGCTCACTCAACTCGCTGAAGCCGCACGCACTCGTTCCCAGGTCGAGTTCCTGCCGCGTTGGGATACCTCCAATCTGCCGGATAATCTTTTCACACTCGCCATGCCCCACTGCACCAAGGTGCAGGATCTGTCTCGCGCTCAGTGGCTCCATGGCCTTGCCTGCCTGGGATCCGGCGATCCTGCCGCAGCGGTGGGTGATGTCATTGCCATCCTCAGGCTGGCAGAAGGAGCCTTGCGGGAACCTTTCCTCATCGGCCATCTGGTAGGTATCACCCTGCTGCAAACGGCCGCTGAGCTGACCTGGGTGCTGATGCAGAAACGTGTGCTCACAGCCGAGATGATCCAGACTTTGCAGCAAGGTTTCCAAGGTCTCGACATCCCCGCCAGCCTGCTCCTGGCTTCGCGTGGCGAGATGGTGGCTGGTGCGGATATGGGCGAGCTGCTGGAACGTGAGCCATCGCGGGCAGTCGGGCTTTTCTCGGCGATCCAAAGTGAAGGTCAAGCCAACACAGCCACCTTCGAGAAGGCTCTCATGCTCTGCATCCCCACCGGGTTCTTCACGCACATGAAAACGAGCCTCGTGCAGGCGGAGTGGGAACAGCTTGTGCGCCTCAATCGCGATCAAGGACTGAAGAACGCGCTCGTCGTGCCTGAACCGTTGGAAGTGTGGATCAAGAGCCAGAACCTCCTGAGCCGACCCGACCACATGCTGGCCAGGCTCGCCCTCCCCGCCATGGGACAGGTCAAAAGGAGCAGCGCCCTGTCTGAAAACGCGCGAATTCAGGCCTTGATCGCTTGCGCTCTGGAGCTGCAATTTCTCCAGCACGGCAGTTACCCGCCGAACCTCGAAGATCTCGCCAGCAACTCGGTTATCGCCTTTGATGGAACGCCGATGCGCTACCGCACGAGTACGGATGGCCGCTACCGTCTGTGGCACTCAGGACCTGATGGCAAAGATGACGACGGCGCACTGGCGGCAGAGAAGCCGCAGAAGAAGAAAGACGCCTCACCCCGCTCCACCGACTACCTCGGCGACTGGACCTGGCGCTACGCCCCAGCGAAGTGAGCGCCTTTAGAGATCGGCCTTTTTCTTCTTCCCCTTGCCTTTGCCTTTCTTCTTGGGCGCTGCGGTGGGCGTGTTGGGAGTGGGCATTTTGGCTCCGACGGATTGCCGCCAGACGAGCATTTTGGCGTGCAGTTCCTTGGCTTTGTCGGGCTGCACGGTGGCGAGGTTTTTGGTTTCGCCAATGTCGTCGGCGAGGTTGTAGAGTTCGAGATGCTTGTCTTCGAAGAACTCCATGAGCTTCCATGAGCCGGACTGGATGAGGCCGACGGGGGTGGTGCGCCAGGTGTTCTCGCCAGCGCCGAGGTAGCCGGGGAAGTGCTGGTAGATGGCATCGCGCTTCAGGGTGGCTTTCGCGTCGCGGAGCAGTGGGGCGAGGCTTTCGCCATCGAGCGGCTGATTTTCTGGGGCGGTGGTGCCGGTGATCTCCAGCAGGGTGGGGTAGAGATCGACATGGATCGTGGGGATGTCCGTGCTGCTACCTGCGGTGGTGACACCGGGCCAGCGCACGATGAAGGGCACGCGCGTTCCGCCTTCGTAGAGGCTGCCTTTGCCGCTGCGCAGCGGGGCGTTGTCGGTGATGTCACCTCCTTTGATTCCGTCGCGTTCATAGCCGCCGACGCCGCCATTGTCGGAGGCAAAGATGACCACGGTGTTGTCGGCGATGCCCTGCTTCTCCAGCTCTGCCATCACGCGGCCTACGCTCTCATCCACGCTAGCGATCATGGCGGCATAGGTGGGGTTGTTGTGACCACCGACACCTGGCTTGTCCTTGAATTTGGCGATGAGTTCCGGCTTTGCCTGATGCGGTGAATGCACGCCAAAGTGCGGCAGGTATAGGAAGAAGGGCTCCGCTTTATGCCGCTGGATGAAGTCCACGGCCTTATCCGTGAGGAAGTCGGCGAGGTATTGCCCCTTGGGGACAGCGACGGGCGGGTCGGTCTTGAAGTTAAAGTGAACGCCCGAGGACTCGATGGCTTCGTCAAAGCCACGTTTGCCAGGATGAAACTCCGCCTTCTGCCCGAGGTGCCATTTGCCAAACATGCCGGTGGCGTAGCCTGAGCCTTTGAGCGCCTTGGCGATGATCACTTTCTCGAGTGGCAGACTCGTTACATTTTCCACGGGCTTCAGCGGTCGCGTGCTCCAGTCAAAGCGATCAATGCCACCGACGGTGTAGATGCCGGTGCGCGGCGCATATTGCCCCGACATGAGCGCAGCGCGGGTGGGCTGGCAGTTTTGGTGATGGTGATGATTCGTCAGTTTCATCCCCTGCGCCGCGAGTTTGTCGATATTTGGCGTCTCGTAATACTTTGACCCCAAACAGGCCACGTCCGTGTAGCCGAGGTCATCGGCGAGGATGAAGACGATGTTGGGCTTCGTGGCGGCGTGAGCACTGCTGATGAGCAATGTGGCGAGGAGCAGGCGGAGTGCATTCATGGATGCGCGGAAACGAGGGTGGTGTGGTGCTCTTATCTGAGAGTACTTTCTTTTAGAGTAGACCTCGTCCCTTCGATCCGCCGTTTTGATGCTTTGGGGGCTGCAGCTGGATCTTGACGCTGAGGTGTGCAGGCCTCAACTCCATCTTCATGATGAAACCTCTTCTTCCCAGGTTATTGCTTGCTGGTTTATCTAAGCCAATTCCACTCCCAACTCCCCCTCAATAGTCATGCCGCCTTGGATCGAATATTTTGCGGTGGCGGTGTGTGCGATCTCGGGCGTGCTGGCTGCCGATGGGAAATACATGGACTTGTTTGGCGTCATGGTGCTGGCGCTGGTGACGGCGGTGGGGGGAGGAACAATCCGTGATTTGTGCATCGGTGCTGAGCCGGTGTTTTGGATTCAGCAGCCTTATCATGTCTGGACGGCACTGGGAGCGGCGGCAGTGACTTTTGTGCTGGCGCGTTTTTTCCATCCTCCTGAGCGACTGTTGTCGGTCGCGGATGCTTTTGGGCTGGCCTTGTTTGGCATCGCTGGCACGGAAAAGGCGCTGGCCTATGGCACGCCAGCCATCGTGGCGATCATTCTCGGCATCGTGACGGGCGTGGCGGGTGGTATTTTGCGTGATGTGCTGCGAGGGGATCTGCCTCTGGTTTTCCGGCCTCACGTGAATCTGTATGCCACGGCGGTGTTTGCCGGAGCTCTGACTTTCATCCTCTTGCAGTCCTGGCTGCCGCCTTCGGGAGCGCATCGTTATTGGGGCATGGCGGTCATTTTGATCCTGCGGCTGGTGTCGATGCGCTGGCAGTTGCAGCTACCAACTTTCCACACGCGTGGTTCCAGGCCGCTCTAGCACGGTGGGGGCACGGACTGGAAAAACTCAGCTTCCATCTCTTGCGCCTGCGGCTCTGCGCTCTACAAAGCAGGAATGCCAGCGCCACAGATCGACATTCACCACATCGCCAAGCTCTCACGCCTAGCCCTCACGGATGAGGAGGCGAAACGCTACGAGGAACAGCTCAACCGCATCTTGGGGCACATCGACCAGCTCAGCTCCTACCCGTTGGATGCTGAGCCGAGTGCTCATGCGATGCCTGTCTTTGATGTGATCCGCGCGGATGTGGCCCGCCCTGGGTTCACCCAGCAGGAGGCTCTGTCCAATGCTCCGCGCCGTGCCATGGATCAGTTCCAGATTCCCAAGGTGATCGAGTAAAGCGAAGCGCGGAGGGGGATAGCAGAGAGACAGATCTGCCAAGCCTTTCGCCCGCTCTCTGATTTCTTTCCCTTCTCTCTTTGCCCTCAGCCCTCAGCTTTTCTTTCTGTTTCATGTCTCTCGCCTCTTCCACCATTGCCTCGCTACGTCAGCGCCTGCTCGCCAAAGAAATCTCCCCGCGTGACATCGTCTCAGATGTCGCCCAGGCCATCGAGAAGCAGAATGCCAGCATCGGGGCCTATTTGTCTTGGGATCTGGAAAAGGCGTTCGCTGAGGCTGAAAAGGCCGATCTCTCACTGCCTCTGGGTGGCATCCCGATTGGCATCAAAGACAACATGAATGTCACTGGCGAGCCCTGCACCTGCGGCTCGAAGATGCTGGCGGAAAACTACACCGCGCCTTATGACGCCGGGGCCATTACGAAGCTGCGCTCGGCTGGTGCTGTGCCCTTTGGTCGTTTAAACATGGACGAGTTTGCCATGGGGTCCACCACCGAAAACTCAGCGCTGGGGCTGACGCGGAATCCGCATGATCTGGAGCGAGTTCCGGGTGGTTCCAGTGGTGGCAGTGCTGCTGCTGTGGCGGGTGATCTGGCGGTTGCCACGCTGGGCTCAGATACCGGCGGCTCCATCCGCCAGCCTGCTGCCTTGTGCGGTTGCGTGGGCATCAAGCCGACTTACGGACGCATTTCACGCTTTGGTTTG
This sequence comes from Verrucomicrobiaceae bacterium, assembly GCA_947463285.1. Taxonomy (GTDB): domain Bacteria; phylum Verrucomicrobiota; class Verrucomicrobiia; order Verrucomicrobiales; family Verrucomicrobiaceae; genus Prosthecobacter. The sequence continues at coordinate 6,365 of CANHTV010000111.1, forward strand.
GTGGCCTTTGCATCGTCACTGGATCAGATTGGCCCTATCACCAAGACGGTGGAGGATTCAGCCCTGCTTCTGAATCATCTCTGTGGCAAAGACGCGCGTGACTCGACCTCGCTGGATGTGGACGTGCCTGACTTCACGGCAGCGATTGGCAGGGACATCAAAGGTCTGCGCATCGGCCTGCCGAAGGAGTATTTCATCAGCGGTATCCACGCTGGCGTGTCTGCGGCGGTAAAGGCGGCTATCAAAAAGCTGGAGTCTCTGGGAGCCATCCCGGTCGAGATCAGCCTGCCGCATACGGATGTGGGCGTGAGCACGTATTACATCATCGCCCCGGCTGAGGCTTCGGCGAATCTGGCACGTTTTGATGGTGTGCGTTACGGGCATCGCAGCACAGCGGCGAATGATCTGCTGGAGCATTACATGATGAGTCGTGAAGAAGGCTTTGGCCCGGAGGTGAAGCGCCGCATCCTGCTCGGCACTTATGTGCTCAGCAGTGGTTATTACGATGCCTACTACCTGAAAGCTCAGCGTGCGCGCACGCTGATTCGCCAGGATTTTGAAAAGGCCTTTGAGCAGGTGGATGTGATCGTTTCACCGACCAGTCCGACTCCGGCCCACAAGCTCGGTGCGCTGAAGGATAACCCTCTGGCCGCCTATCTGGAAGACATCTTCACCATCCCTGCTAATCTGGCAGGGCTGCCAGCCTTGAGCCTGCCCTGCGGCACGGCTGATGAAGGCGGCAAGGCTTTGCCCGTCGGCCTCCAGATCATCGGCAAGCCGCTGGATGAAATGACCGTCCTGCGTGTGGCGGATGCGTTTGAAAAAGCCTGATCAAAGCGCGGCTGCCAAAATCTGCTGAGCCAGTTCTGGATTTGCTTCAAGAGCCTTGGCTGGCGAAGGGCGCATGGCGGGTGAGTGCAGGCCTTCGGTGCCGACGCTGTGAGTCAGGGCTTCCAAGGCCTCGGTGAAAGCGGAGACGGCCATGGCTTCTTCGGCACGGTCGTAGTGAAGACCATTCAGCAGGGCGACGTGCTCGTAGCGGTCCATCCATTCGAGAGAGCGCCGGCGGTAATGCTCCAGGACCACTTTCAAAAGGGACTCGGCGGAGCGCTCCTGAGCGTGACGCAGGATCTGATGGGCAAGGCACCGAGCGACATCAGCCGCAGCGTGGACGAGTCCGGGCTCAAGAACTCCGGCCTCGAGCTGGCGATGCCTGTGCTCATAGTGGAAGCCGATGTCCACCTGGCACATTTCGGAGACTTTAAGCAGACGCTGAGCCTCGCAAAGCATGGCGATCTCCAAGCCCCAGGCAGAAGGGATCTCAAAGCTGGCGAGCGTGGTGCAATCGCCTGCAAACTCGCCCGAAAGGGGGTAGCGAAAGCTTTCCAAATGATTCAGTAGCGGCATGGGTCCCAGCACCTCCTGAAAAGCCTGAATGAGTGGAAAAATAAGCAGACGCGTGACTCGGCCATAGAGGCGATCAGCGACTCGGCTGTAATAACCTTTCACATAACGATAGCCGAGGCGCGGGTGCGCGATGGGGTAGCTGAGCTTGGCAAGCAGGTCGCGTTTGTAGCCGAGGATGTCGGTGTCATGGCTGACGATGATGCCCTTATGACCTGCGGCCTTGAGATAGGCCAGCCCCATCCAGATATTAGCCCCTTTGCCGCCTAGCGCTCCAGCTTCATCAAACTGCCGGTTAGCCAGCTTCAAAGCTGGACCGTCATTCCAGAGAAGCGTCAGTTTTTTCTCGCCCACCCATTCCCGGCACAGACTTTTAGCCTGCTGCATCTGCGCTTCATCCATGCCGTTCATGCTGAGCACGACTTCTGAGATGTAAGGCACCTCGGAGATCTGGCTGAGGATGGCTGGCAGCGCCGGACGCTCCACTTCTTGATGCAGAGCTGGCAGCAGCAAGACGATGGGGCGTTCTTGGGCTAAATCGCTCAGCTCAGCCTCACGGGCAGTGCTGTCGGGTGTTGAGAGATGATGCAGCGTGGGCAGCAGTGCGTGCTGGTAAAAATCGGCCATTCAGTGGGGGCGGTGCCGGATCTGAGATTCGGTGAAAAGCGGTTTCGCTAAATGCTTGGTGGAGAGTACTTGGGCGTGACGGTGTCTTTAGGATCTGATTCCAAAGTTATTTCGGAAGTGGCGGTCTCTTCATTCGGTTCCGCGATGTCTTCGACCTCGATCTGCTGCCTGACTCGACGTGAAACCCAAGGGCGCACGAGACCATAGACGAGATAGCTGACAAAGAGTACGGAGGGCATCCACTGCCAGTTTTGCACAGAAAAGGCCACGATGATGATGGAGATCAAGACCCAGACTGGAGAACGGCGAGTGCGCCAGTTGATGGACTTGAAGCTTGGATACTCCAGATCACTCATCATCAGGAATGAAAGCAGCACCATGAGAGCCACGAGGCCGTACTTCCACGGGCCGATGGCTTTGTTGCCTTCTTCAAGCCAGAGCATGAGCAGCGTCAGCGAGGCCGTCACACCAGCGGCAGCGGGGATGGGACATCCACGGAAATGCTTGCTGCCCGTTTTGTCATCGGAGGCGGCGATGCAGTTAAAACGAGCCAGGCGCATGGCGCCGCAGACGAGATAAACCGAAGCGATCAGCCAGCCGAGTCCGGCAGGTTTTTCGATGTCCTTCAGCACGATGTCATGCACCAGCAGGGCAGGGGCCACGCCAAAGCTGACAATGTCGGCGATGCTGTCCAGCTCACGACCGAAGGGCGACTCCTGGCCACCGAGGCGCGCGACACGTCCATCCAGCACATCAAAGAGACAGGCGGCGAGGATGGCAATGATGGCCCAGTAGTAGTGCTCGGTGATTTCACCCTCACGACCTTTGAAGATCTGGAGGATGGCGACGAAGCCCGACAGGATATTTCCTGCCGTCATCATCGTGGGCAGCACATAGATGCGAGGTTCACGTTCGAGCATGGAGGCGGATTCTAGCGTGCTCGAGCGTCTTGCACAGGCAAACTTTACAGTTTCGCCAATGAGCGGATGCAGTAATCGTCAGAGCATGTCCGCCAACGATTCCGCCATGCTCACGCCAGAAACAACGCTTGCCCAAGTTCTGCGTCTTTATCCTGGAGCCCAGCGCGCTCTTTTTGCCCGCTATCACATCGGTGGATGCAGCAGCTGTGCCTTCAGTCCTACTGAAACTCTGGCCCAGGTCTGTGCTCGCAATGACATCTCCGTCACCGAGGTCATGGAGCACCTCCAAAACAGTCATGCTGAGGATGTTCAGCTGCAA
>CANHTV010000112.1 GCA_947463285.1 Verrucomicrobiaceae bacterium
GGAGCCCGGTATGCAGTTTTACACGGGAAATTTCCTCACCGGAGAGCATTCTGGGAAGTCGGGAGTGCCCTATCATTTCCGTCATGGTTTCTGCCTGGAGACACAGCACTTTCCAGACTCGCCCAACCAACCAGCTTTCCCCAATGCCATCCTGCGCCCGGGTGAGACACTGAAAAGCCGCACGGTCTATCGCTTCAGTATTCAGTGAGGCCGCCTATTCATCGTATGTCGAAAATTTCCCCTGCCAGTTTGATGTTAATCTTGATCCTGGGTGGATCAGGTCTCGGATGGTGGCTGACTCAGCAGTCTGCCAGCTCTGCGGCTGATCAGCCTGAGCCAGAGGATTTGCAGAAGCAAATCGTCCTGCTCGAAGGTCAGGTCGAGTATCTGCAAGGTCAGGTAGGCGCACTTCTGGATGAAAATGCCCAGTTGCTGCAAAAACTCGGTACACTGGGGATGAAAGGCACGGCAAAAATGGACCCGCCTCCTGATGCGGTCGATCCGCCGGACTATGTCGGCATGGGCCTGGAGATGATGAAATTTAGAAAGCTGCAAGCCCTGCCCATCCCTACCACCACAGCGTCCAATGAGGACGTAGAGAAATCCATTCTCGCCTGGCTGCGCAAACAACAGCCTGACGATGAAGCTCCACGCTTTGCCCTGGCTCTGAATGCGCTCGGCTGGATCGAAAAACTGGTGGACCCTCTGCCGCTGCGGGCGGCCCTGCTCCGCATTCAGCTGGGTGGTTGGTATGATGAGGCGACTGGCACCTTGCTCGTTTCAGATGAAAAGCCTGCCCCTGGTAAACCCGCGCCGGATCGACCTCTGGCGCTCGCTTTTGGCCAGCTGCTTCGGGAGTATGGGCCCACGCTTTTCCCCGTGCCGCGCGAGACCCGGCTGACCACGGATGAGCGGTTGGCCCGTGAATCTCTACTGGCAGGTGATGCCATGCTGACGCGGTTCCTTTACAGTATTCAAAATCCGATCCCACAGAGCATCTCAGACATCCCGGCGGAAGATCCAGATCATCCGCTCAATCAGGTCGCTCTGCCCTACTACATGAAGGAACTGGCGCTTTTTCCTTTCACGCGTGGCTTTGATTTCAGCCAGTCGCTGCACAGTGCGGGTGAGTATTCGCAGATGAATGCCGCCTACTCGCGCCCGCCGACATCGTGTGCCGAGGTGATCGAGCCTGAACGCTTTTTAGAGGCCATGCGCCTGCCGCCAGCTCAGGTGGAAATGCCATCGACGGAAGTGCTCGGAACGCAGCCTTATTGGGATGATCGTCTCGGACGTTTCGCCTGCTATTCAGCGTTGCGCACCTATTCCAGTGATGAGGAGGCCGGGCGTGGAGCTCGTGGCTGGAAGGGGGACCGTCTCCTGGCCTACGCCGCTCCCGAAGCCAAGCGTGACCATGCTGTCTGGCAGACTTTGTGGCTCACTCGTGACGATGCTGAGGCCTTTTTTAAAGCCATGCGCAGCGGTTTGAGTCAGCGTTATGATCAGCCTGCCCAGTTGGATGTCGGAGGTCGCTTCACTCTTAATACCCAGGAACGCCAAACTCGCCTCATCATCAATCGCGACGGGCTGGGCGTGCTCTTGATTGATGCAGCGACGGCTGATTTCGCCGAGGCTCTTTCACGTCTTTAATTCATTGCTCCCGCTTCATGCCCTCGAAACAAGTCATCTACACCGGCCGTGTTCAAGGCGTCGGCTTTCGCTACAGCACGAAGCAGATTGCTTCTGGATATGAAGTCGTCGGCACTGTCAAAAACCTGCCAGATGGTCGAGTGGAGTTGCAGGCCATGTCTCAGGATGCTGATGAGTTGGAAGACTTCTTCGTCGCCATTGATGAGAGCAATCTCGGCTCGCTGATCAAAGATCGTGAAGTCTCGGTCATTCCGCCGCTGGCAGGATTGCGTGGTTTCTCGATCGTTCGTTAGCCATCACCAGCCGCGCACCTTCACATGAACCTGGGCGCATTTGCCCATGTAGTGATCCATTTGGTAATCTTTGGCCGCTTTGAGCATGTGTTCCATGGCTTTGGCTTCATCGCCCAAGGCTTCAAAGTACAGCCCCAGATACAGATGAGCATAACAGCGGTGGTTTTTTAAATCATCGCCCTCACCTGTCTCGGCGGCTTTGAGAACAGCCTCGACGCTGCCTTTGCCGGAAAATAGCTCATGTACTTCCTTCATCGGCACACGTGTGTCCCCTTCAATGGGGATCAGCGACTTCCTCGCGGCTTCCACATTCTCGGCACGGGCCACACAGATGAAATGCCAGGCGGCGTTTTCGACATCCGCGCTGTTCACATTTTGGTGAGTTTCAAACTGCTCGCGTCCTTCCTTGTATTGACCTGTGTAATACAAAGCCAGCCCACGCTGCCAGAGTTGCGGCTTGCTCTCTGGAGCCAGCTTCACCACCTGATCAAAGGCGGCTACAGACTCCTTGGGTTTGGCATCAAAAAAGGCCTGCACACCAGCTTTGAAAAAACTGTTGGGATCAGCCGCTTCCTGGGCAGTGGCGATCAGAGCGGAGGTAAGGAAAAGCAGGGTAGTGAGTTTCATGATGATTAAAACGCAGGTGATGTGAAACCTGTAGCGGCGTCCTCATAAAACCGCCGTTTTTATTTCGCTTTGCAGCTCTGCGGTGCATCGTTCGTGATGCCTGCCGTGAAATCATCGTTGATCCAAAAACATCCCTGGGGTTGGGAGCGCTCCGTACTTGAACAGGCCGTGGCTTTTTTGACCCAAGATTGGAACCCAGCAGCTGGGGCGCTGGATCTGGCAGAGACGCTCATCATTGTGCCGACTTCCGAAGCTGGGCGTCGGCTGAAAGAGGCTCTCGCCCGTGCCACCGATAAACATGAGCGCGGTGCCAGTGTGCCCTGGGTTTGGACGCCTGAGCAGGCTCTTTCGCCTCCACAGGTGCGGCAAAAGTCAGCCTCAAGATTGCAGTCGCAGATGGCCTGGCAGCAGGTGCTGCAAAAGGTGCCGATGGTTCAGCTGCCTGCGCTTTTTCCTGCGGGTCAGATGGAGCAAAACTGGCTCTGGCAGGTGGAGATGGCACGGCTGCTTTCGGATCTCAAAGCCACACTGGGAGCGGGTGGATTGACTTTTGGTGAGGCTGAGTCTCTCGTCGCTCATGATGCGGCTCGCTGGCGTGACCTGGCTCTTTTGGAAAGCATCTATCATGATGAACTGACCGCTGCCGAGCTCAAGGATGCCCAGGCCACCAAGCGCGCTGTTGCCGAGCAGCCTGTGCTGCCTGAAGGCATCGTCAGGGTGGTGATCCTGCCTTCACCTGACTTACCGCCTTTACTGAACTGCTGGGCTCGGGCCTGCTCCGAGCGTTACGGTCTCCCTGTGACAGTGGCGCTGCATGTGCCTGAAAAATATGTGGATCACTTTGACGAACTCGGCCGTCCGACGCCCAGGTATTGGGGGGAGGTCTCCGAGGTGCTGATGCCTTTCGGCGTGGAAGCCATTCATCTCTGCCATGATGCCACGGCCCAGGCTGAGCGGACGCTGGATCTGATCCACCAGGAAGCTCCGCGTGGACGTGTGGCCATCGGCATCGGCGACCCAGAAGTCGGTGCGGTGCTGATCGAAAAACTGCGTCTCGATGGCGTGCGTGTTTTCGAGCCCAGTGGCGCGCCGCCAACTCGGGTGGGGCTCTGGCATGTGCTTCAGCAGATGCAGACACTTCTCACGACAGACAGCTGGCGTGCCTTCACCACTCTGCTGCGCGTGCCCGAGGTGCGTGATGCCTTGGCAGCAAAAGCGGGCCTCGGTTTGTTGGCTGAGGCCGATGAGCTTTCGGTCAATCACATGCCGGTCACTTTGACTCATGCGCAAGAACTGTTGCGCCTGCACGCTGGTAGGTCTGATGAGGACAAGACGCCGAGTCTTCCGGGCGCTGTCGCGGAGATGCAGAGGCTGCTAAAGAGCATGCAAAATCTGCCACTGGTGGAGGCGGCGAGGGCCTGGCTGATGCGTCTTTACGCGGGGCAGCAGTTTGATCCCAATCATCCGCAGGATCATCTCACCACTTCTCTGGGCGACCTCTGGCTCGGCTTCTGCGAACAGATTCAGTCTGAATCAGAACGCTTCGGACTAAAGGCCAGCACAGGAGAGATGCTCGCGCTTTCACTCCAGCTCTTGAGAGATCAATCACTCACGGAAGCCCGTGGCGAGGTGGATCTGGTCTTGCAGGGCTGGCTGGAGCTGCTCTGGGAGCCTGCTCCTCATCTTATTGTTGCCGGTGTCAATGAGGAGCACATTCCTGGCATCTTGCTTTCACACCCCTTTCTACCGGACAGTATTCGTCAAAAGCTGGGGCTGCCATGTCAGGCCACCCGTTTCGCACGTGATGCCTATCTCATGCGTACGATCGCTGAGCAGAGGCTGCCTAACCAAGGATCGCTACACATCCTCGCTGGCCAGTGGAGTGAGCGCGGTGATGCTCTGCGGCCATCGCGGCTGTTGCTGCTCTGTGCTGACCAGGATCTGCCAGCGCGGGTAACCCATCTATTTCCGAAGGAAGAACAGGCCGCAGGGCAGGGGGCTGAGCCGCCGCGTTCCTTGGCCTGGAAACTCCGCACACCGCTCGTCGCGCCAAAGGTGGAGACGATCTCGCCATCGCGGCTGCGATCCTATCTGAGCTGTCCTTTTCGTGACTACCTATCCCAGCAGCTGCGCATGGAGTCTGTTGATACCTCAAAGCGTGAGCTGGCGACGACGGAATTTGGCACGCTGGCCCACCATGCCTTTCAGCAGTTGTTCATGGATTCATCCATGAAGCAAAGCGTGAAGGTGGCTGAGATTGAGGAATTTCTCATTGAGGCCGCACGGACAGAGATGCACCGGCTTTATGGCAGACGACCTGCACCTCTCATCAGCATCCAGTTTGAAACTCTGACGCAAAACCTGCGCTATGCCGCTGAGACGGAGGCTGCCCAGCGCAAGGATGGCTGGCATATCCTGCTGGCTGAGGAGGTTTTTGGTGATGAAAAAGATGCGACACCCTTGCTCATCGAAGGAGCCCGCCTGCGCTGCAAGATCGACCGAGTGGATCGCCATGAGCGTTCTGGTCACATTCGTGTTCTGGATTATAAAACCTCAGACAAAGCCAGATCACCGCTCGAAGCACATGTCACCAAAATCGGCCCGCGCAAAAAGCTGGCGGAGGAGGATCAGTGGAAAACTTTTCAGCACAGTCATGGCGAGACCTATCTGTGGACAGATCTACAGCTGCCGCTGTATGCCGCTGCACTCAGGCTGCGTGGACTGGAGCCGCAGTCCGTGGGCTACTTCGCCCTGCCCAAAAGCGTGCAGGAGACCAGTGTGCTGCTGTGGGATGATTTCGGCGATGACTGGATTGATGGCGGCCTGCAATGCGCTGCTGAAATCGTTCGTCGTCTGCGTGATGGGCAGTTTTGGCCGCCCGCCCGCAAAGCCTGGGAGCATGGCTACGATGAATTGTTCCTGGGCGACATCGCCGCTTCGTTTGAGTTCCGGTGAGCTTTCGACTGGCATTGGCTGTGCCGATTTTGCGCGTTCTGAGAAACCCTCTCACTCAGGCTCGTTGCCTGCTTCATGCGTTTGCTTTCTCTTTCCATCGTCTTTCTGTTCGGCCTAACTACAGTTTCGGCCCAGGAAGACGGTGCTGCCTTGTTTAACAATGTCTGCGTCCAATGTCACGGTACTAAAGGTGAGGGAAAAGAGGAGGTGAAGTCGCCGTCCATCGCGAATCTGCCGATTTGGTATGTCACCACGCAGTTGAGCAATTTTCATGATGGCAAACGCGGCAGCGATACGGCCATTGATCCACATGGGGCCATGATGGCTGCCATCGCCAAAGCGCTTAAGCCTGAGCAAATTAAGGCTGTGGCCGCTCATGTGGAAAAGCTGCCGCTCGTCGTGCCTGCCAAGCTGGCGATCGAAGGTGCTGATGTGACACTCGGGCAGGAGTTGTTTTATGAGCGCTGCATGGAGTGCCATCGCTATAACGCCAGTGGTGAAATGGCTTTTGGCAGTCCGCCTCTGGTTGGTCGTCAGGGCTGGTATCTGGTCGCTCAATTGACCAAGTTTAAAAACCTGCACCGTGGTGCAGCCAAGGGCGATGAAAAAGGAGCCAAGATGGTACAGATGGCTTCTCTCTTCATTGCGGATGAACAGACGATCAAAAATGTCGTCGGTTACATCTTAACTCTCAATCCAACACCAGCGTCGGCTCCATTGTTTAAGTAAAGCAAACTGTCGGTGACAAAGGCGGCCGTTAAGACTACGCTCAGCTCATGAGCGCCCATCTCACCCTCATCGCGGCGGTTTCGGCTGATGGATTCATTTCCCGAGGACAAGGTGTCCCATGGGATCTGCCTTTGGATCGTGCGCAATATCGGGCTTACACGGAAAACAAGTGGCTTCTGATCGGACGACGCACCTATGAGGAGATGCTTGGCTGGTTTAAACTTGGGCATCACCCGCTGGTGCTGACGCGAGCCCGTCAGATCTCACCTGAGGCTGCCATCTCGCCGCAAGTGGTTTACAGCATCTCCCAGGCCTTGCTGATAGCTCAAAATCAGCCGGAACTGGTCTGCTGTGGTGGTGCTGAGATCTATGCGGCTGCGATGCCGTATGCTCAGAGACTCGTGATCACACATGTGCATGAGTTTTTAGGATCAGGCCTGCCTTTTCCGCCCATCTCACTACGTGAATGGGAGCCTGTTACCAGGAAGTCCCACGTCACTGATGCAGATCATGCATTCGCTTTCGACATCGTGACTTATCAGCGCATCCGCCAGCTCGATCTCGCGGCTTAGCATTACAATGTCGGATCAGATTTTGATTTGTTTGTGGCCCAATCGCATCCTCATTCAGGCCGCTATGCAAACCATCTCTGTTCTCATCGGTCTCGTCTGTGCTGTCCTGCTTGTTCCAGGCATGATTCCTCTTCTCGGTTGGACGCTATGGGCTACGCTTCTGGGCAGTGTCGTCGGTATCATCTTCGGTGCTTTTCCGAAACGTAAGATCGGCCTCATCATCAATGTCGCTGTCGCAGTGGTCGCCATCCTTCGTCTCATGCTCGGTGGTGGTGTCATCTAGTCTCAGCCGAATCTTGGTCAAAGAAAAACCCCGCAGCTCAGGGAGACTGCGGGGTTCTTGGTTGGCAGCTAGCTGCCGGTCAACTTACAGAGAGCCTTTGAGCGCGGAGGAAGCCACGAAGCGGACGCTCTTGGAAGCTTTGATCTTCAGGGCAGCACCAGTCTTTGGATTACGGCCTGTGCGGGCAGCACGCTTGGCGACCTTGAAGGTGCCGAAGCCAATGAGTTGAACGTTGCCGTCTTTCTTCACGCCTTTGGCGATGGCGGTAAGGACTGCTTCAAGGGCGTCAGCAGCGGCGCGCTTGGTGGTTTCAGCGCCCAGGTTTTTCTGAACGAGTTCAAGGAGTTGTGCTTTATTCATAACGGATTCAGTTCTTGTTGCTTGATGGTGTTGAGGTTTCCAGCTGTGGATTTCAGCGGAATCGTGACCGATTAAGAGGCCAAGCGGCCTTAGCCGTCAAACATAAAAATAGCGTTAACCCCTGCATCTAGACGGATAAATGATGACAACACCCCTCAAAAAGTTCTTGCTTCCTAACACGAAATTTGTTTCGCGCGATTCAGTTTTTATTGCTCCAGGTGCAGTCGTCATTGGTGCCGTGGATTTAGCCGAGGAGTCGAGTATTTGGTTCGGCAGTGTGCTGCGGGGTGACATCAACCTCATCATCGTGGGTGCGCAATCCAATGTGCAGGATGGCAGTATACTTCATGTCAGCGATGATCATGCCTGCATTCTGGGTGAGCGCGTCACGGTGGGACATCGTGCTGTGGTTCACGCCTGCACGGTTGAGGATGAGGTGCTGGTGGGCATGGGTGCTATCATTCTCGATGGTGCCCGCATCGGCGCGCGCAGCATCGTGGCTGCCGGTGCTCTTGTTCCGAAAAATATGCAGGTGCCTCCTGGCTCACTGGTCATGGGCTCTCCAGCGAAGGTTGTGCGGCCGCTTACGGGAGAAGAGCAGGCGGCTAATCAAAAGCTTGCTCTTAAATATGTGGAGCTGTCCCGCCTGTATCGCGGCTTTGAGGTGTCTTCGCTGATGGCACCTCACACACGAGTGAGCTGACGTCGCAGTGAAAGCTCCACCAGCCCGATGATGACGGAGATGCTGAAAAGAATCACCAGACCATTGATCCAGAGCGTCTCAAAGGGCGTGCCGAAGTAGCGTTTGCTGGTGCCGAAGAACACGTTCGGGCTGCGTTTGCGACGGTAGTCTTCACGCTCCATCTCGGCTTTGGTGACGAGGTCGAGCACCTTGCGGTTCACATAAACTTCTTCAGCACTGACACCATCCTGCTGTTCCAGGGCAGACTGGAGTAGCTGTGGAGTGACGCGTCCACGGATGGCTGCATCACGGATCTCTTGGAGTTTTTGGGCTGCCTGGTTTTTGTCCTTGGCGTAGAGTCCAGAAACGACGGCCAGACCTTGCTTGGCCGTGTCCAGTTCGTTCTGCTGCTGCTGTGTCATCTTGATCTCTGGCGGCAGGTTGACCAGCTCCTGAATGCGTTTTTCCAGCTGATCCTGAGCTGCGGTCAGCGGGTTTAATTTGGCCTGCGAGATCAGCATGGCCTCATAGCTCCAGCGCAGCGGCATGAACTGACAGATGAAGGGCACCTTGAGCTTGCTGTTTTCATCTTCCTCAGTGACACCAGCTTTCTCCAGCCAGCGTGTGACGGAGTAAACGAAGTCGAGATTCTTGTTCATCTCCTCATACTTGATGAGCGCTCCACCAAGGATGATCTGTGGGATGAGAATAAGAGGAATGGCATTGATAGCCGTGCGATTATCCGTGACCACACTGGAGATCAGCAGGCCCAAGCAGGCTCCGGTCAACGCGGTGATAAACATCCACCACAGATGTGGCAGGAACATGTCGCGGATCTCCAGTACGCTGTTGCCGATGAGTAGGTAAATAATGCACTGCACGAGCGCGAAGGTGCTCAGTGAGATGATCTTCCCCAATAGGTAATAAAAGGTTCGCAGGTTGTGATTGCGCTCTCGACTCAGCAGATGACGATCTCGGATAATCTCGTCTGCGCTATTGGTTAGCCCGAGAAACATCGCCACCACCAGGCTCATGAAAAGGTAGGTGGGAATGTGGAAGGCGGTGGCAAAGGTGTAGTTCTCCTCCTCGCTGTATTTTAAAACACTGGCGATCAGGAAGGCTAGCAGCGGCGCTTCCAGCAGCGTGGTGAGCAGGTTGGTGCGGTTCCGCAGCTTCGAGAGGAAGGCTCGTTTTAGCATCGTATAAAACAGGATGCTCTCCTCCCGCAGGGTGTGCCGGGGTGGCTTTGGCACGGCGCGTGAGCGACTGCTGCTCTTGGTGTCATCCCGAGGTCGGGCGATCAGGTTCGTGCTGCCGGGAAAGGCCTGTGCCTTGGCCATGCTTTCCAGTAGCAAATGACTCTGATAGCGGTCGCGCCAGAAGTTCGGTGGGAAGCGCCGTGCGGCGACGAGATGCCCGTCAGCACTGCGCTCCTGGATGATGTCGCCACTGATGTCAC
>CANHTV010000113.1 GCA_947463285.1 Verrucomicrobiaceae bacterium
CCATCCAGTTTGATCTGGTGAAAATAATCACGTCCGATTTGTCCATCAGGCATGGCCTGACCTGAGGTGATGATGGTTTTAGTTTCGAAGACTTTGAGATCGAAGCTTCCCGCCGGCACGGTCGTCTGACCCAAAAGAATCTCGCAGGTATACAAAGCCGTATGGGCCGCATCTGAAATCGTGCTGAGCACCAATGATTTCTGATTGGGTGTCGTCGTTAGTATTTCCGTGACGGGTGGATTGCCGCTGATCTTTTTCCAGATCAGAGTGTGCCCGGTGCCCGCGACATTCGTGGTCAATGTGGCCTTACTACCTTTTTTCAGGACCCAGGACTGGGTCACGGGTTGATAGACTATGAGGGGAACAAGTTCACTCTCGGTGAATTCTGTGCCAGCAGTGACCAGCACGGAGTAGGCGGCGGCATCCGTCAGCTTCGCCTGGCTGATGCTGTAGGTGCTCAACGTGGCGTTTTTGATGGCTATGCCATTTTTGCGCCATTGATAGCGCAGAGGCGAGATCGTGGGATGCACGGCCACCACGGAGAACATCACCTGTTGGCTCTCACTAACGATGAGCGGCAGAGGCTTTTGCGTGATGCTCGGTGAATTGGTCCCTGTGCCAGTGAGGATGATGTCAAAGGTGCCTTCATCGGCATCATTGCTGAGTATTTGCAGCGCAGCCGAGCGTGCGCCTTTGGCCGATGGAGTGAAGGTGACGGTCAGCGTCGTCTCAGCCTCAGGTGCCAGAGTGGCAGCGCCAAAAGTTCCTGCCACAAAGTCTGCTGCGTTGGTGCCCGTGACAGTGGCCGAGGCGAGATTCAATGTCTCCGTGCCTGCATTGCGGATGGTGAAGAGACGTGCCTCCGGCTGGGTGAGAAACTGGGTGCCGAAGTTGACGGTCGAAGAGCCATCCGTCAAAGCACTGTCCTCAGGCTGCTCGATGACGATCTCAGCCAAAGACGGCGGACCAGCTGTGGCGGTGACTAGCTTAGCCGGGCCGAAGGTATAGCGATGTTCCGACACAATGGGACGAACCGCCAGCATGTAATCGCCTGCCGCAGGTGGCGTGAATGCGTAAACACCAGCCTCCGCAGTGGTAATGACAGCATTGGTTAGATCCACGAGATTCGTGAAGTTGATGTTATCGATGTACCAGCCGTAATTGTCGGTGGTTTGGGTAAAGTACCTGCCCGTCACGCTGTAGCTGAAACGCACACGAATCTCTTTCCCGGCGTAACTTGCCAGCGAGACGGAGAGTGACTGAAAGTTGCTTTCCTGGTCGGCTCCATTGCCCGCCTGAGAATAAACGCTGACCCAAGATGCGCCATCGTTGTCGGAAATTTGGACTTTAGCAAACTGGTTGGAGGTCGCGGTTCGGAGCCGGCTGCGGAAGGTGAGGCTAGCAGCACTCTTGACATAAAATCGGGCGTTGTAGGTGAGTGTCTGATCATTCGCTGAACCTGAGAGCAAGTGATAAGCCCCGGTGCCAGAGTCCTGAACACTCGTTGATAGTGCATTGTAGCTACCGCCTGTCACCACCGTCACACGATTGAGATCATCTGCTGCATCCATGGCAGCGTTCACATTTAGAACGCGACGCCCTTCGTAGCTGGTCGCTCCGATGACTGTCGGAAAATTGTAGGAAGCCTCAGTGAGTGACTCAAAGACACTGGCTCCGGTGAGTGTCGGAGCCGTATAAGCAGGCGTGAAATCAACTTTCTCGTTCTCCTGATTGGCGATGACGGCTGAAGTGCTGAAGTCCGCTCCAAGTCCCTCGAATCTCACCGCCCGCGTGGAGTTTTCAGTCGTGATTGGGATAGTGTAGCCGCCAGAGTTGGAGGTGACGGCGTGAAAGTCAGCCCCTTCAACCGTGACGGTCAGGCCACCAATGCCTTCACCCGGATCATAGAACGAGTTGCCATTCAGATCATGGTAAGCCACGCCCGTAACGAAAGCCTCATCATAATTGTTGGTGCCAAAATTTTGCGTGACGAGTTGTGACCCGACCGTGCGGCCCTCCACCGTATTGGTGCCATTGATCACGCCGATGCCGATCTCACGGAAATCCGCATGAATGTTATCGCGATGACCCCGTGGATTTTGCATACCGTCCGTGTCTCCTGAGGCTGATGGGGGACCCCAGTCGATTTGAAAGCCGATATGCCCGTGAATTGAATTGGTGGCGTAGCTAAACACATTTTCGCCAATGCTTGACCAATCATAACCTGCTGCGGTTGCACGCTTAGTGATGCCATCACCATTGGCGCTATCATGAGTTTGCAGCGCCTGATCAAATTGGTACTGGTTATGAAGGCGGGCAGCAACACTCAGTTCCTTATTGAAGGCGAGCGGCATCCTAGCTGGCAACAAGGCGAACTCAGCCTTCATCATTGTTAAATTCACGCCGTATTGCTGAATCGATGCAAGCACACTTGAATCCGTATTGGTGGCTAAAAAAATGCCCTCCTGAGTGGGGTTGGCGCGTGCTCGGTTGATCAGCTCCAAATAATGCTGCTCCTCGTCAGTCGGATTGCCGATGTCATACAGCTCCGAGTCCACTGCCGCTGCGATCCCTAGGGGCTTAGTCGGCAAAGATGTTTTGATCGTCTGCTGGTGGATAATCGCAGGCGGCTTAGGTGCCGCCTGTGGATTCCAGCCTTCAGCATAAACTTGTGCTGACGAGAGGATAAGGAATAATCCGTGGTAAATTCGCTGCATAATCAAAAATATCTCTCAAGGTGCTTAGAAAAACAAGACTTAGAAATCTTCCTTTCCATCAACCGGGCACTTGGCATGATCTGAGCACACTCTTTTGACTATGGCCCAGGACATCGCTAATCTCGCGCAATCACTCAGTATCTCGCCTGACCACCTCTCGCTCTACGGGCGGGACAAAGCTAAAGTCTCCCTCCGTGCGCTGCGTGACAAACCTCAAAAAGGTAAACTGATCCTCGTTTCGGCCATCACACCGACGCCGGCAGGCGAAGGTAAAACCACCGTCTCCATCGGACTCGCTCAGGGACTGAAAAAAATCGGTAAAAGCGTTGCCCTTGCTCTACGCCAGCCATCCATGGGACCGGTTTTTGGCCGAAAAGGCGGTGCTACCGGCGGTGGCAAGAGCACCGTGCAGCCAGCAGAGTCTATCAATCTGCACTTCACGGGTGATTTTCATGCCATCACCAGTGCGCATAACTTGCTGTCTTCAGTTTTGGATAACCAGCTTTTCAATCAGCAGACACGCCTCAGCCCCGGCAGCATGGTTTGGAAACGTGTGCTGGATGTCAATGACCGCGCCCTGCGCCGCATCCGCACCAGCAGCGGAGCCACCACGGAGCGCGCGGCAGGTTTTGACATCACTGCTGCCTCGGAGGTGATGGCCATTCTTTGTCTCTCAGAATCTTTCGCAGATCTGCGCACCCGCCTTGATCGCATCGTGACGGGTTTCACGCCTGAAGGCGAGCCTGTCTTAGCCAAAGAAGCCCGCATTACCGGGGCGTTGCTGGCCCTGCTGCGTGATGCGCTTCAGCCAAATCTCGTTCAGTCCGTTGAGGGCGTGCCCGCCTTCCTCCATGGCGGACCTTTTGCGAACATCGCTCATGGTTGCAATTCCGTTCTGGCCACGCGCATGGCCCTGGCCCACTCCGATTATGCGGTGACGGAAGCCGGTTTCGCCTTTGATCTCGGTGGGGAAAAATTCATGCACATCAAGTGCCGTCAGTCTGGCCTCCAGCCTGAAGCCATTGTCATTGTGGCCACCGTCCGCGCCCTGAAGATGCATGGTGGCGTGCCTCTGGATGCACTCACCCAGCCTGATCCCGCAGCCTTGTCTCGCGGCCTGGAAAATCTCGCCGCTCACCTCAGCAGCGCCCGTCAGTTCAAGCGACCCGTCATTGTAGCGATAAACCAATTTTTTAACGACAGCCCCGAAGAGATCGCTTTGGTGCATGAGTTTTGCCAATCTCAAGGCGTGCCCTGCGCCACGGCAGATGTCTTCGCCCAAGGCGGTGCTGGTGCCACAACGCTGGCCGAGACAGTTCTCGCCGCCTTGCCTGATCTAGCCGAGCCACTGCCATTCCTCTATGCACCTGAGGACAGCATCGAGAAAAAGCTCCACGCAGTCGCCAGCCGCATCTATGGAGCCGCCGGTGTCACTCTCACGGAGGAGGCAAGAGCCAAGTTTGCGCTCTTTGAGAAAAGCGGCTTCGGTCACCTGCCGCTGTGCATGGCCAAAACGCAGAACTCACTTTCTGATGACGCTTCGAAGCTGGGTCGGCCACGCGATTTCAACATCACGGTGCGCGACTTCGAGATCGCCAATGGTGCCGGTTTCCTTGTGGCTCTCACAGGCAGCATGATGCGCATGCCCGCGCTGCCAAAAGTGCCGGCCGCTGAGCGCATTCAGGTCAGCGAGGATGGCGAGATCAGCGGCATCTGAGCCTCACTTGCCGTCCCAGAGGAAATGTTCTAAGCGGATCTTCGTCGCACGTTCCTTAGCCTCCGCTGCGCGGTCACCGGATGAGAGCGAGAGCTTTTCCGCCAGACGTGCCGCCGCTTCCCATTGCTTCGAGGCCTCCAGAAGGTCGATGCCCAAAAAGCCTGCCCGGTAATACCAGCGGAACTCGGAGGGATCAGCCGGGCCGCTGAAACCGGTGCTCTCCACGACGTCATGGCAGGCCTCCAGCGCCTCCATGCTTTGGCCTGCAGAGTTCAGCGCCACGGCCAGTGTGTAGCCAGCACGGGCATGCCATTTATAGGAAAGGTCATCCTCGGCAATCAGATCATTCAGCACCTTGATGGCAGCACTCAGGCGTGTGGCGTCCGTTTTGCCGAGCAACATCAGAATCTCAGCCTTCTCACAGGCCAGTGAACGATGCTGTTCCTCTGGCAGACTTTTTTCCGTAAGCAGGGCGTCCAGCAGTTTCAGGGACTCTTCTTCCTGTCCAGCCCGGCGTTTGGCCAGAGCCTGCTGCTGGCGGGCTGGGATGCTCAGCGGTCCGCCGCGCTCGGCCAGTTCCTGCCACAAAGTGAGAGCCGCTTCACGACCTTCATCACTCATCATCGAGAGCGCCGCCATGCCCGCAAAATACTGGGCCGTATCCGCATACGGGGAGGCGGCGTTTTCTTTGAAAACCAGTTCATACTCCGTGCGCGCTGCCGCAAAGTTTTCCAGACGGTAATAGGCATCCGCCACCTTCATGCGCACCAACGTCACGGAACTGCTGCCCGGCCATTGTTTGATGAACTCGCCGCCTTGTTCGACCACCTCCTTCAGCTTGCCCTGGCGGTCATGCTGCCACAAACGCGTGATGATGATCTGCTGCCGTTGCCCGTCACTGAGGCTGGTGATTTTTGCAGCCGCCTGGAGCGCACGATCCACCGCCGGGAAGTCTGTCGGCACCCTGAGCAGCAATACCTCCGCCTGGGCAATGTAGGCCTCAGCCAAACGGGCATGCTGGGGATGAAGCTGGGTGAAAAGACGTAGTTCCTCCTCGACGCCCGTCTTTGCCTTGGCTGCCAGATCCAGCAGGCGATCGAGCTCCAGATCCACGGAGCCATCCTGGCTGCTGCTCGGAGCATCCGCACTCACGACCTGGAGCTGGCCTAACACGGTTTGATACAAAGTGAGCTCACCCGCACGTAGCGCGGCGACGCCTGCGTTGTACAAAGCCGAGCGTCTCTCAGCAAGCGTGCCCGCCAGATTGGCTGCCGCGAGAAAGAGCTCGGCAGACTGCTGATGCTGCCCTTGATTATAGGCAGTGCTGGCGGTGACAAACTCCACCATGGCGGAGCCACTGCTGCCAAAACGTCTGCGCCAGATATCCGCCAGCGCATTGATGCGCGTCGTGGCTTTCATGGTGCCGTAAGTCTCCAGGGCCAGCTTCATCGCTTCATCAGTCTGAGGATGCCCCGCATGAACCTGGATCGTGGCTTCCAGCAGGCCGAGCGCTTCATCCAGCCTCGATTGCGTCACCAGCCAGCGAGAGAGCAGCAGCATCGTGTAGCCCTGAAACACACCCGCGCTTGCCGGTGCAGGGATCACCTCGCGCTGCACGGTGTTGCCCTCAGAAAGCCAGCGCATGGCCGCATCTGGCGGCGAAACATTGGGGCCTGCCTCATTCAGACAACGGGCCAGCAGATCAAAGGCGGCACCCCAGAGTTCACTGCTGATGGTGTTGTCCAAAAACTGCACCAGCACCTCAGCAGCTTCAGCAGGCTTTTGCTCGCGGCGCAGGGAATCCGCCAGCAGCACGGCGGCCGAGTGATGCACCTGTTCACCACCACCGCCGCCACCGAGAATGTCCCGTAAAATGGGCTGAGCCTTTTCATGCTGATCCAACTCCACCAAGCCCTGCGCGTACAACAGCTTGGCGTGCAAATTTTTGTCCAAAGGAAGCTTCTCCAAAGCCGAGACCGCTTTTTGGGTGTTGCCCGTGCGCAGTTCCGCCTCCGCCCACATGAGCGTAGCCTGCTCAGCGATCCGCGCGTCGGCGACTTCACGAAGAGGCTCTAAAATTTCGCGCGCTTGAGTAGTGTTTTCCGTCATCAGGCTGGTCTGACCTAACAACAAGCGCTCCTGACTCGTGGCTTCACCTTTTTTGACGCGCAACAGCAGCAGCTTTTCTGCGGACTCCACTTCTCCCGTAAGAACCAGGGCCTGAGCCCGCCAGAAAACCGCATTCGGAACCTGCTCCTGATCCAGAAGACCCAGGGCGGCAACTCCATCACGGGCTCTGATCCAGGACTCGACCGCCAGTCCCACCAGCGTCTGGCGCTCGGGGCTATGTGGTGGCGTCGCCTGCATGAGTCGTGCAGCCTTCAGGGCCGCTACAGCCGGCAATCCATCACGCAGCGCTCGCTGGGCTGCCAGAAACTCAGGTTGCGTCTCCAAATCAACACCATGCCCAGCCCCTGCCAGTGATAGCATGAGGAGGGAGCAGAAAAACGAGCCGTAAAAACGCATGAGACCTTAAAACTAGACGCTGAATTCCCCGTGGCAAGCTGCCACACAGCCAAAGCAAACCTCTGATCTTGAACTGGAGGCGGGTGGCTTCAAGTCACCACGACCTCGATCCGGCTCGTCCCCCCTGCCCCGCGCAGCACCCGCACCTGCGTCGTCAGCCGTTCCTTGAGCAACCCCACATGCGAGATGAGCCCGATGGTTTTGCCTCGAGACCGCAGGTTTTCCAAGGCGCTCAGAGCCACCTCCAGCGTCTCGGTGTCCAGCGTACCGAAGCCTTCATCAATGAACAGCGAGTCGATGGGATGATGCCGGCTCGCCAGTTCGCTGAGCCCGAGTGCCAGGGCCAAACTCGCCAGGAAGCTCTCGCCACCGGACAGGCTCTCCATCGGCCGATCCACGTTGGCTTGATACAAATCGACGATGCGCAGATCCAGCTCATCGCCCTCAGCCGCCATCAGGCGATAGCGCTCCGCCAGCACCTTCAAATGCTCGTTCGCGAGACCGATGAGCTGTCCCAACGTGAGCGACTGCGCAAAGCGCGAAAACTTCGCGCCATCCGCAGAGCCGATCAGCTCCTTCAAACGCCCCCAGCGCAGCGCCTCAACCTCCGCCGCCTGCAGTTCCGCACCGCCCGTGTCTCGGCGCTTCCTTGCGTCGGTGTCACTGCGCAAGCGCTCTTCGAAGATGCCTGCGGATTTTTGCTGGGTGGCGAGTTCGTCACTTACTCGTCGCACACTTTGCTCTAGCTCGGCCATCATCGCCGCAGTCACCGGCTCGCGATTCGCCAAGGACGCAGCGAGTTCCTGCACCCGCACTTCAAGCTGTTCGCACCGAGCCTTCGTGCTCGCAGCCTTGGTTTGCAGCTCATGCGCCTTCGACTCATGATCAAGCACTGCTTTTTCAGCCGCCGTCACCTTCTTCTCATGCCATTCGCGATCCTGCGCCAGCGTGCGTTCACCGAGCAGAGTCACAATCGTCTGCTTCAAGGCGTCGGCCTTCGCTCGGAGGTCTTTGCCTTCCTGGACGAGTTCGTTCAGCCGCTTTGTCTTCGCATCGAGATCCTGGGTGGCGAGTAGCAGAGCAGACTCGAATTGCTGATGCTTCGCCTGCTGCAGAGCCGACTCCATTTGCTTGCTGGCAAAAGTGCGCGCCTGGTCTTCAAACACTGCCAGATGACGCTCCGCATCGCTTGGTGTACAGAGTGTTGCAGGCTGGAAAGCCTGCAACACTCTTTGGGCCTTCGCTTGCTCGGTGGCTTCCAGTGCGGCGAGGTCTGGCAGAGTGAGCTTGCTCAGCGCCAGCTTGGCATCGATGAGGCCTTTGCTCTCACCGCGCAGACGCTCCTCCAGCCGGGCGGCATCCTTCTCGTTCGTGGCGACCTCTCGCAAGAGCTTGTCGCGCTGCTGCTCCAGCGTGGTCAGCAGCTTGCGGGCGCTTTGAAGCTGAGAGGCAAAGCTCACCTCACCCGTGCCAAACGGATGCTCTTTGGCACCACAAAGCGGGCAGGGCTTCCCAGCTTTCAAGTCGTGGCGATGTTCATCAAAGCTCGCCGCCTGTTGAGCTTGCTCGACGACCCGACGCTGGTGCTCGCAGGCTTGAGTCGCTCGCTCGGACTCACTGCGGAGCGTGATGAGCTTTTCACGACTGAGCTGGAGATCGCGGGAGACATCCTTCTCAGTGGCTTCGCTCTTGGCGATCCGCTCCTTCACGGCATCCGCCTCAGCCTGCACACGACGAGCAGCTTCGAGCTGTTGAAAAACCTCACGCCACTCGCGAGCGACCACGCGCTGGCCCGGCAACGCATCTGCAAGCTGGGCGTCGGCCGCATGAATTTGCAGCCAAGCTTCGAGTTCAGCACTGGCCTCGCAATGTTGTTTCAGGCTCTTCTCGGCGGCATCGCGCGAGGCTTGCGCAGCCTTCTGATCCTTCTGCCACTGAGCAAACGTGGCCCGGCTCTGCTGGAGTTGTTCTTCGTATTGATCACTCTGCGCCGTGAGCTTCGTGGCTTCACTCCATACCGGTTCACGCTGGGCTCGGGCATCACGCACCTGGACAAAGGCGGCCTGCGATTGCTTCCGAGCGGTCTCGGATTCTTCATGCTGCTTCGTAATGAGAGCCAGTGCATCGCTGAGCTTGACGATATCCTGCTGCGCCGATGTCTGCTCGCGCTGCCACTGCTGCCATTGCTTGTCTTCGGTGAGTTGATGGGTGGCGGTTTGGTTCTGCTTCAGCAGACGTGCGATGGCATCCTTCGCTTCCGCGCCTTGCTTCTCCAACTCCGCCCTTGCTTCGTCATCGAGCACCGACACCGCACCGAGCACCGCTTTGAGTCGCTGCACCTGCTCGTCTTTGGCTTTGTAAGTCTCAAAGGCCAGCTTCGACAGCTCTGTGTAGATCTCCGTGCCCGTGATCTTCTCCAGCAACTCCGCACGCTCATTCGGCTTTGCCTTCAAAAACGCCGCAAACTGCCCCTGCGCCAGTAGCACGGAACGCAGAAAGCGCTGCGCATCCAGTCCCGTGCGCTCCTCAATGAGGCGATCCATCTCC
>CANHTV010000114.1 GCA_947463285.1 Verrucomicrobiaceae bacterium
ATCGACACAGACGACATCGTAGGTGTTCCATTCGCCTTTGCCTTTGCAGCGAAACTCCCAGGACATGCTGCGGCGGCCACGCGGATTGTCAGGGATGCCTTCGAGGCCGTTCGCGCCGAAAAGCTCGCCAGAAACATAGCCAGGATGATTCGGCTGACCGTCTTTGGTCGGATGCAACTTAGGCCATTCGAGTTCCAGCATCTGCACCTCCATGCCTTTCGGCAGCGGACGATTCGGAGGCGTGCTGCCTTCGCTCCAAACAAAAACGCCGGAGTTGCCGCCAGCCTCAAGGTGCTTCCATTCGATGTGCAGGATAAAGTTTTCATACTGCTTCTCGCTGCGCATGACGCCGATGGGCAGGCCTTTGCAGACGAGCAGGCCGTCCTTCACCCTCCAGGTGTCTTTGCTGGTGTTTACATCCACCCAGCCGGTGAGGTCTTTGCCATTGAAGAGGTCGCGCCACTGCGGCACTTCATCGGCCAGGGCTGCGGTGGCAAACAATAAGTTGAGGATGAGTCTGTTCATGAGTTTGATTTTGAGTTGTGGTTGTGAGATCAAAAACTACTTCACCAGCAGCCACGGCAGCCAGTAGGCCTGTGCCATCACCAGCAGGCCCATGAGCAGTGCCAGCGCGACGCTGTGCCAGAACACGGATTTTAAAACGGTGCCGGCATCAGGACTGTCAGGGCCACCACCCGTGGCTACAGCAGCGACGACGATGCTCTGTGCGTCGATCATTTTGCCCATGACACCACCGGAACTGTTCGAGGCAGCCATGTGAACGGGCGAGAGGCCGAGTTGGTTCGCCGTGACTTGCTGAAGATTGCCAAAAAGTACGTTAGAAGCCGTGTCGCTGCCTGTGAGTGCCACGCCCAGCCAGCCGATGATCGGCGAGAAGAAGGGAAACAAAACACCCGTGGAGGCCATCATGAGGCCCATCGTCGTGTCCGTGCCGCTGTAACGCGTCACGTAACCCATCGCGAGCATCAAGGAGATGGTGAGCAGCGAAACCCGCAGCTTCCAGATCGTGCGGCCATATATCCCAAGCAGCTCACGTGGTGACACTCCGAGGCAAAGTCCTGCGAGCAGTCCTGCCAGTAGCGCTGACGTGCCCGCAGAGCTGAGCAGATTCAGCTTGAAGACCGCCTTCTCCATCTCTGCATGGACAGCAACAGGTGGCACGCGTTCGACGGCTAGATGCAACATCGGGACTTGGATCTCGCGGTTAAAAACTGCATTGAGCGCGGACTTCACCTGTGGCATGCCCCAGACAAAAACGAAGGCCGTCAGGAAGATCCAAGGCAGCCAAGCTTTCCAAGCGCCAGAGGTGCTTGTGGTATCGCGGATGGCACCATCGGTGGCATCACGTGGGTTCCAGCCTTTCATGAAGAGAACCAGCGCGGCCATTGCGACCACTGCACTCACAATATCCACCAGCCAGGGGCCGTGAAAATTGCTCATCAGAAACTGCATCAAAGCAAAGCTCGCCCCAGTGACAAAACAAGCTGGCCAGACCGCCAGCATCCCTCGCCAACCCACCTGCGCCGCCACTAGCCAAAAGGGAACAAGCAATGAGAAGATCGGCAGCTGCCTGCCGACCATCGCACTCAGCTTCATGAGGTCGAGCCCCGTGATGTCTGCCATCGTTGTCAGTGGAATGCCGAGAGATCCAAAAGCCACGGGTGCCGTGTTACCGATGAGTGCCAGCTTGGCTGCTTCGAGCGGTTTGAAACCCAGCCCGATCATCAGTGCCCCTGTGATGGCCACCGGCGCACCGAAACCTGCTGCGCCTTCGATGAAAGCACCGAAACAAAAGGCGATCATCAGTGCCTGAATGCGGCGGTCACCGGAGACACTTGAAATTTGCCGCTGCATCACTTCGAACTGCCGAGTCTCGACACTCAGGTTATAAACAAACATCGCGTTCAGCACGATCCAGCCGATGGGAAAAAGGCCAAACACCGCCCCATTTACGGCTGCCATGCCAGCGAGCTGTGCAGGCATGTGATAGACAAACACCGCGATCAGCGCCGCTGCCGCGAGTCCAGCCAGTGCCGCAAAATGAGCCCGTACATGCCAAAATGCCAGCAACCCGAGCAGCAATACCATTGGCAATGCCGCGACGAGCGACGAGAAGATCAGATTGCCGAGGGGATCATAATTTTGCGACCAAGTCATGGCTTTAAAGCGTCTGCATGAGTCGAAACTTACAACCCATCCTTCGACTTCGATTTCTGACTGAGTGGTTCAATACAGCCTTTCGGGCGGATTCAAGTATGTCAGGTTACATTACCAGGCGGCATGAACTTCTTTCCGCATTGGCATTGGCTGAAGGCGCGGTCATGGAGAAGTATCGTCTCGTCATGAAACTCACTCTCCGCCAATCCAACGACCGCGGCCACGCCGACCATGGCTGGCTCGATAGCTACCACACCTTTTCCTTCGCCGATTACTACGATCCGGCGCACATGGGTTTCCGCAGCCTGCGTGTGATCAATCAGGACGTCATCGCCCCCGGCGCGGGCTTTCCCACGCATCCGCACTCGGACATGGAAATCTTCAGCTACATTCTCTGGGGGGCGCTGGCGCACAAAGACAGCATGGGCAATGGCCGCACCCTGCTGCCCGGTCAGATCCAGCTCATGAGCGCCGGTCGCGGTGTGACACATAGCGAATTCAATCCCTCGAAAACCGAAGGTGCGTCGCTGCTGCAAATCTGGATCCGTCCACGTCAGCGCGGTCTTACGCCGAGCTACACCGAGTGGCATCCCGATCCCGCGAAGGAAAACGAGCCGAAAGTGCTCGTTATCTCGCCCGATGGCCGCGAAGGCAGCGCCACCATCCATCAAGACGCCGACATCTACCGCGTGCGCCTTCCGAAAGGCCAGAGCATCACCCACGAGGTCAAAACCGGCCGCGGCGTGTGGTTCCAGCTCATCAAAGGCAGCGTCACCACGCACGGCAGCACGCTGAATCCCGGCGATGCCTTCTCCACCGAGGACACCGGCACGCTCACCCTCACTGCTTCCGAAGACGCCGAAGCTCTCATATTCGACCTCGCATAATCCATTCATCAATCCACAACTCCAACACTCCACACCACCACCCACATGAAACTCATCGCCACCATCGCCTCATCCCTCCTCGGAGCCGCCTTCGTCTTTTTCGGAGCCATGTATTTCACCGGGAAAATGCCACCACCACCTCCCGCTGGCACGCCTCCTGGCGACTTCTTCTCTGCCGTGGGTCCCACAGGTTACATGAGCTTTGTGAAGGTGCTGGAAATCCTTGGTGGCTTGCTCCTGCTGCTACCTAAAACACGCAACCTCGGCCTGCTCGTGCTTGGTCCCATCATCGTGAACATCCTTTGCTTCCATGTCTTCCTCATGAAGTGCGCCTACATCGTCGATCCCGCCCTGATCAGTATCTGCACCATCTCCGCCTTCCTCCTCTTTACCGAGCGCAAAGCTTGGCTCGGTCTTGTTAAGTGAGCCATCACTCCAAAACTGCACAACTCCATGAAACTCCTCTCCCCACTCACCGTCGGTGCTCTGCAACTCTCCAACCGCGTCCTCATGGCCCCGCTCACGCGTTGCCGTGCCGATGCCGATCACAATCCCACGCCGTTGATGGTCGAATACTACGCCCAGCGTGCCAGCGCTGGTTTGATCATCGCCGAGGCCACCATGGTCATGGAAGGCCATTCGTCCTTCTGGATGGAGCCCGGCATCTACTCCGACGACCAAGTTCAAGGCTGGAAAGCCGTCACCGATGCTGTGCATGCCAAAGGCGGCCAGATCGTGCTCCAACTCTGGCACGGCGGCCGTGCCTGCCATCCGTTGCTCAATGGCGGAGCCCAACCCGTGGCTCCGAGCGCCATTCCAATCACCGGCGACGAAGTTCACACGCCCGAAGGCAAGAAACCCTACGTCACGCCACGTGAACTCCGCGACGATGAGATCCCCGGTATTGTCGCGGGTTTCAAAAAAGCTGCCGAGAATGCCCAAGCGGCTGGTTTTGACGGCGTCGAGGTCCACGGAGCCAATGGCTACCTGCTCGACGAATTCCTTCGCGACGGCGCCAACAAGCGCAGCGGCCCTTACGGCGGTCCGTTGGAAAATCGCGCTCGTTTGATGCTCGAAGTGCTCGATGCCGTCATCAGCGTCTGGGGCGCGGATCGCGTCGGCTTGCGCATCTCGCCGCTCAACAGCTACAACAGCATGATCGACAGCGATCCCGCCGGTGTCACCACCTACATCGCCCAGCAGTGCAACACACGCGGCATCGCTTACCTGCACATGATGCGTGCCGATTTCTTCCAAGTCCAGCAAGGCGATGTCATGACGCCCGCCCGCCAGCACTTCAAAGGCACGCTCATCAGCAATATGGGCTACACTGCCGATGAGGCCGAACAAGCCATCACCGAGGGCAAGCTCGATGCCGTTGCTTTTGGCACCAGCTTCCTCGCCAATCCCGATCTACCCGCCCGCATTGCTGCGAAAGCACCGCTCAATGCACCGAACCCCACGCGATTCTACTCCCCCGGTCCCGAGGGCTACACGGACTATCCAGCAATGTCGTGAGCACGCCCACCTATTCGTTGCAGGAGCGAGCAGGATTCACCGTCTCGGCAACAGCACGTAACTGTGCTCAACCGCACCGTTTTCGAGATCGGAACGCGTCACGCCGGGTACGATGCTGCGGACGTAGTCCACTTTCGCCTCATTCGCCTCCACGGTGACACGCACGTGACCGCTGCTGCCGAGGATGACGCCGCCGTAGCCGTATTCCTCGGCGCTGCGGGTGCCGCCGCTCCGATGACCGGGTTGCGGCACATCTTGGTAGATGATGCCATCGAGCTCTTCTTTGACGAAAAGGTGATCGTGACCGTGGAAGACGATGTTCACGCCGTGTTTCACGAAAAGCTGATGCAGCGGCATTTCCCAGCCGGGGCGGTTCTGTTTGAAGCCGTCGCTGCCGTCGGCGTTTTTGCCGCCCCACTCCATATAGGCCGCAGGTTTGGCTCCACCGCGCACATCGCGGCCCAGACCGCCGACGAGGTGATGGATGAAGACAAAACGCATCGCCGCCTTGCTGCTCGCAAGCGTTTGAGCCAGCCAGCGATACTGCGTCTCGCCCAGCGTCATGTCCCAACCCGAGGCTCCGCGCCGCATGGTGGACCAAAACGGATCGAGGCCGATGAAGAGCGCATTTCCCCACTCGAACGCGAAGTAGCTGTGCTTGTCGTTTCCATCGGTGGGGTTCGGAAAGTAGTTGTGGCGCTGTTTGAGCGACCAATCCGACATCTCCGGGTCGCTGCCTCGCTCGCCATCGTGATTCCCCAACACCATGAAAATGGGCACGCTGTGCGCGATGCGGCCCATGTAGTAGCGCTGAGCCTTGTATTGCGACTCCGAGCGACGGAAGAACTGCCCAAACTTGTCCACCATCGTCGTGTCGCCGAGGTCGATCATGAAGTCCGGCTTGTCCGCGAGCATGTTGGCCAGGGATTGCTGGTAAACGCGCACGTCGGTGTTGTTGTCGAGATGCGAGTCCGCCTGCATGACAAAGCGGAAGCTCGATCCCGCCTTCCGCTGGGTGTGAAAGCTGCGCATCACATCCTGCACCGCCTCGCCACCCGCGCGGCGATAAGTCAGCCGGTAGTTGTAGGCCGTGTCGGGCTTCAGACCACCCAGCACGATGTTTTGCGGCACGCCAGCCTTCAGGTTCAGCGCTGGCGTCTTCAATTCGTCGGCATACTCGATTAACGCCTCCATGTCATCCCAAGCCAGCACGCTGACCGTCACGGATTCCGCGCCCGGCCTGCAAAGCCACACGTTGAACAGATACGGCGGCATTACCGCCGGCTCGACTTGCCCTCCTTGGCCTGCGCCGACTTGCCCTCCTTGGCCTGCGCCGACTTGGCCTCCACCCTTCGGTTTTTCTTCTGGCGCAGCGGCGATCAGCAACAAGGCGAGCGCGGTGAATCCAAAGGATACGAAAATCGGCTTCATGGCTTTTTGCCTCCTTTCTTCCCACCTTTACCACCGCCCTTCCTCGTGGGCTCTTTGCTCGGATCGTAGTTCGGATTCGGTTTCGGCATTTCAGCTCTGACTTCGCGCAAGTAGTCCGCGAGCTGCTTGGAAAGCTTGGCGGTGAGTTCGGGTTTTTTGGAGGCGAGGTTCTTGGTTTCGCCGATGTCGGCTTGGAGGTCGAAGAGTTGGTTTTCACCCGTTTCGTAGAAGTGGATGAGCTTCATGTTGCCGCTGAGGATTGCGGAGTGCGGGGAGTCGCCTTGATAATGCGGGAAATGGAAGACCAATGCCTCGCGGGATCGTTTCACGGGATCGGATGAACCGCTGAGCAGATGGGTGATGTCGCCGCCTTCGAGTTGTGTTGGCAGCGGGGCTTTCACACCAGCCCAGCGGCAGAAGGTCGGGAAGAAATCATAGCCGACGACGCGCTGATGGCACCACGAGTTCGGCGCGATGCTGGGTCCGCGAATGATCAAGGGCACGCGAATGCCGCCCTCCCACACATCGCCCTTGCCGCCGTTCAGGGTGCGACGATTCGAGCCGCCGTTGTCGGACATGTAGATGACGATGGTGTTCTTGGAGAGGCCCATGGCATCGAGCTTGGCAAGCAACTCGCCCACACCGCGATCCAGATCCTCCGCGATGGCTGCGCGACCGACTTCCTTGTCGTCTCTGCCGCCGGCGAGCTTTCGGTATTTCTCAATCAGCGCGGGAGTGGCGTTCTCGGGATAATGCAGCGCATTGTAGCTCATCTGGATGAAGAACGGTTTCCTGGCCGCCTGGCTCTTCTTCATGAACTCGATGGCTCGTGTGCCCATGCCAAAGATATCCACCGGGTTCGGCGGCAGATGCGGCGCGGCGTTCTGATTGCCCGTGTCGCCATCGCTCTCATCGTAACCGTGAGCGCCGGGACCACCGCCTGAGAGATGCCATTTGCCGTAGTGGGCCGTCGCGTAGCCAGCCGACCTCAGCATCTGCCCGATCGTGACCTCGTCATCGCGGATGCTTTTGCGATTGTCGCCTTCGATCAAGCGATGCCCCATCTCCGCCGGAGCCGCCTTGGTCCATCCCAGCGCCGCCGGATTGCGTCCCGTCTGCAAGCTGATGCGTGTCGGCGAGCACACCGGCGCGGGCGCATACGCCGCGCTGAATCTCATGCCCTGCTCCGCGAGTCGCGCGATATTCGGCGTCTGCACGATGCTGTTTTTGGAATCCGGGATGTCTGGGTGCATCCGGCAAGATAAGCCACTCCAAGCCTGATCATCCGAGAGCATGAAAAGGATGTTCGGCGGCACGACGGCGAAGGCACCGGACGCTGCGAGTAGCAGGAGGAGAAGCGATTTCATATTCGTGCAGAAGAAGAGTTATCGTTGCGGCACGCCACTCACATCCAAATCCGGCTTCGTGTTCCACCGTGGCGTCCAGCCGGGTTTTTCAACTTTGGTGCGGAAGATGACGGTGTTGTCGAGGGCGATATCGTCGCTCCAAATGAACTTGGCGCCTTCGAAGTCGTTGTCGAAGTAGGGCTGCTTGGGGTCCACTTCCTCGACGTTGTATTCCTTGGCGTTTTTCCAGGAACTGTCATCGAAGTCCACAGCCCACCAGTTGGCAGGCAGCGGCTCTTGTTTCACCTGCGGATTCGCGGTGTCGCCATTCACGGGGCCGTGGAGCCGAGCGGAGCGAGACAGGTGCGACGAAGGAGCATCCGCAGGACTTGCGGGATGGGTGGCGGGAGCACGCCAAAAGTTTTTGGCCTTCCAGTTCGCGTTGGTGACCGTGCCGTCGGCGAACTTCAGGCAGAAGCCGCCGTCGCCGATGCTGGTGCCATACTCCATGCCGGTTCGTGGGTCGGCGTTGTCCTTGGCGAGCACGGCGATGGTCATGGGATACTCGGGGAGGAAATCGACACTGACGACGTTGTGTGGCGTGAACTGGATCGGATCCACGGCGACGAGGCGGCCATTCACATAGAGCATGAACCAATTGTCGGCATAGACGTTGAGTTTGATCGTGTCGGCAAGGCTGGGCTTCACGAGGCCTGGAGGGCCTCCTTTGCCTTTTCCTTTGCCGCCGCCTTTTTTGGGTTCTGCGGCAGCAGGTGAAGGTGGTGGTGCTTCCGCCGTTTTGGGTCCGACTTGTCCGACAGCACCGCCGCTGCTGTGAACGACCCGTAGTGACGAACTTGCCAGCACCTTGTCCTTCATCGCGGCGATGAGTTCTTCGCGTCCGGGTGAGCCTGCGACCTTCAACGGCTCCGAAAGGGCATACATCGTGATCACATAGGTCTTCGCGCCTGGGCCTTTCGAGTGCGGGGGCTCGTAGCCGATTTCACCTTTGAAGCCGGTGCCGAGTTTGCCGATGTGCTGCGAATCCTTCGGCAGGCTCGCGGCACTCGCGGGGATGTCATAGACGGTCCAATACCACTTCTGGTCACCATCAGGCGTCACGTGATCCATGATCAAGGCATAGCTTTGAGTCGAAGCGGGTGCGCCTGACCATTCCAAGGGCGGGCTGAGGCCATCGCCATCACCCGTGAACTCCACTGGCAGCTTCTGAAGGTCTTCGACGACGGAACTCATCAACATGAATTTGCCATCGCTGCTGCGGGGTTGATCGGGCAGCGCGACAAAGGCTTCCTGCTTGCCGCCTCGGCCACTGCCTTCGCCGCGCTTCATCTCTTCGCGGGCCGGTGGCTCGTCGCCACGGGGCCTCGGGGCGTCACCGGCAGGCGCGGTGCCCGCGAGTTCATCGAGTTCCGGTGTGTCGAGTTTGCCATCGCGATTGTGATCGAAGGTGTTGAACTGCTCCTTCGCTTTCGCCATCGCATCGGGGATAGCGATGCCTTTCTTCGCGGCATTCGACTTCGCGTTATCGGCGAACTCCTGCGCGGTGACAACGCCGTCGCCATTCACATCGAGAATGCCTTCCATCTCGGCCTGCGGACGCGGCGGGCGACCACCTTCTTCACCGGGACGCGGCGGCGGTTCATCACCGCGACGCATCTCGCCTTCGCGACCACCTTTGCCCTGTCCCTTGCCTTTTCCTTTGCCCTTCATACCTTCGGGGCCACCACCACCAGGCGGGCGATCTCCGCCGCCTTGGCGACGTGCGGTGTAAACTTCCGTCGCTTTGCCCTCGCTGCCGTTGTCGAACTCAAAGGGAAACGTGCCGTCGGCTTTGATCGAGTAGCTGACGCTGCGTTTGTCGCCATTCACCTCATAGCTGAGCTTGTAGCTGTCCTTGCCGGTGCTTTCGAAAGCGGTGATCTTGGCACCGCGAAGCGCCGTGAGGGCCTCGCGCACGCCTTGGGCTCGCGGTTGCGGATCCACTTGCTCTCCCGCCTCCACGACCTCGCCATGGAAGCCGCCGAAGACATACGGATACTTGTTCGACGCATGATAATGATAGCCGCCGGGCGATTCGTGACCGTGACACTCGTCGAG